>JBDTKK010000149.1:0-7231 GCA_039935335.1 Chitinophagaceae bacterium | reverse complement strand
GATGCGCCGCAATAGACGGAATGTGCAAAACCATCACCGCAGTCAACGCCATTAATGGATTGATGACGGACACCGCCACCCACATATTCCGCAACGTCTTCCGGAACACTCCTTTCTTCTGTTCTTCTACAAAATTGGCAGAGCTTTCAAAGCCCGAAATGCCTAACATGGCCGTGCTGAAACCTAAAAACAAAGCGACAAAAAACCCTCCTTTCAAAGGAGCATGGAAATTGAGTCGGCCAATATCCAGTCCAAATCTTGCTACATAAATTGCCCCACTAATAAGTAATGTGGCCATCGCTATGAGGTGAATTACAAAGATTATAGTGGCTACTATTGACGACTCGCTGATGCCGCTCATTACTAGGAACAAGAATACCGTGAGCAGGATAATGGTGCCTTTAAAGACATCAAACACTGGAAATATTCCGTGTAGATAGTGTACAGCTTCACCACCAGAAAGCACTGCTGTGGCCATGTAGGATAGTATCGTGAGGCAGGCAGCTATGGATGCATTGCTTTTGCTTGTTGTATTAAGTAACACATTGTAGGCACCTCCATTGAGCGGTAACGCACCTACTACTTCTCCGTATATTTTTCTAAAAAGAAAAAGTACTAGTGCCACCAAAGCCAATGCCAGCCATGCATACTGGCCGGCGTAAGAAATTGCCAATGCGGAAACATACAGACAGGAAGAGGTGATATCATTGCCACAAATGGCGGTGGCGGCAAGTTCGCCAAGCTTTTTTGGATGCTTCAATTGAAATGGGTATTGGTGATTTGGAGAACCGATTTTTGTTTAGGTCTAGGGTAAATATACTCTTCGCGACAAAGCTGCCTCATTTTTAGAAAAAACATACCATCAGTCCAAGTTCTTGCTGGAAATAGTTTTCCGTGGCAAAATGTTTGTATGTTAGCTTCAATATTTCTATGAATCTAAACTTAAATCTTCGAAATCGACTCCGCATTATCGCAAATAGCATTGCTTTTTACCCCGCAGCACTTGCTCTTTCTTTTCTGCTACTGTCTTATCTAAGTATTCAGTTGGATTTCTCCCCTCTCGGCAAGCAACTAAAATCGCAGTTTACATGGCTCAGTCTGCACGATGCCAGCACTGCTCGAAGCATTATCGCTACGATTGTTGGGGGAGTCATTTCTCTAACGGTTTTTAGTTTTTCATTGGTGATGATTGTCCTGAACCAGGCTGCGGCGCAAATGAGCAATCGCGTGCTGGAAAAATTGATTGGCAATCGTTTTCAGCAGCTCGTTTTGGGGATTTACATCGGCACAATCGTTTACGGCTTGTTTTTGCTTACCACCATCCGCGATATAGATTCGGGAATCCGAGTACCTGCCATCAGCACCTACCTGCTTATACTGCTTACGGTTTTCGACATCTTTATTTTCATTTATTTCCTGCATTACATCACCCAGTCGGTAAAGTATGAAGTAATCATTGGCCGAATATCGGCGGCTACATTAAAGTCGATGAAGCAAAACTGTTGTTTGGATAATGATTCTCGGGAGGGAGAACCCTCAAATTTCAAAGGTGATTTTACGCTCTCTGCAGCGCGTTCGGGTATATTTGAAAGTGTAGATACAGACGCATTGATAGCTCTTTGCACGGAAAAGAATTGTGAGCTGCAAGTTTTGATTTTGCCGGGCACTTTCGTTTTCGAGGGAAATGATTTGGGCCAAATATCAAAGCAGTTGAACAAAGATGAGAACTCTGCCTTCGCTGCAGCCATTTTTATTCATGACACGGAAAGTATAGAAGAGAACTATTTCTATGGAATGATGCAATTGGTGGAAGTAGCACTGCGGGCATTAAGCCCTGGTATCAATGACCCAGACACTGCCGTTATCAGCTTGCGAGCATTATTCCAACTCTACGCACAGCGGATTGCTGCATCGCCGCAACACATTTTTAAAGGAAAAGAGGAACAACAACGTCTTTATCTTCCGGTACTTTCTTTTGAAAAAGTATTTCACGATACCATCCTGCCCATCTGGGACTATGGGAAAAACGACAGAATTATTCAACGCAATCTGTTGCAATTATTGACAAAGTTTCAAGCCCGCTACAAAGATTCCTTCAGTAAAGATCTGCTGCTAAAAGTTCAATCCTTCATCCAAAAATCAGGGTACTAGTGAAGTAATTATTTTGGCGAAAAGCGAGGTGCTGATTATTTATTTTTTCTTTCAAGAAAGTGCTTAATATTTGTGTATAATCATGAAAAGAAAAGTCCAGCTACTTCTTCAGCAACACTTCAACTTGAATAGCGATGACAGGGAGGAGGAATCTGCCGTTATTCTGTCCATTACTAGAAGCATCCCCTTCGGTGGAGCCAATCTCTGGACGCTAGTTTTTGCTATTATCATTGCCTCCGTTGGCCTCAATGTCAATTCCACTGCTGTGGTTATTGGTGCGATGTTGATTTCGCCACTCATGGGGCCAATCATGGGTGTGGGTATGGGTATGGCTATTTCGGATTTCAATTTGGTTCGAAAAGGCTTGAAAAACTTGCTGATAGCGGTTTTCATTAGTGTGGCTACTTCTTCACTTTATTTCTGGCTCACGCCTCTGCACGATGCAAATTCGGAATTACTAGCCCGCACCACGCCCACTATTTGGGATGTGTTTATTGCCTTTTCCGGTGGCCTTGCAGGCATGGTAGGTTCTACGCGAAAGGAGAAATCTAACGTCATTCCCGGAGTAGCCATTGCCACTGCGTTGATGCCGCCATTGTGTACCGCAGGATTCGGTATTGCCACAGGTAACTGGCTATTCCTTTTAGGCGCGATGTACCTGTTTTTCATCAACAGTCTCTTCATCTGCATCGGTACCATTTTAATAGCCCGAGCCATGCATTTTCATAAGCAGGTAATTGAAAATGAAGCCCGCCGGAAAAAGATGACGCGATACATGATTTTAGTGGTTGTCGTCACAGTGATACCAAGTATTTGGTTGGCTTATCGCATTGTGCAAAAGACCGTATTTGATAATGCTGCTGCGAAATATGTACACAAAGAATTCAATTTTACCAACACACTAGTGGTGAATAAGAACTTTGAGTTTAGCAGCAAGAACCCTAGAATCGAGCTCTTGCTCATGGGCAAAGTGCTAGATTCTGTTCAGATTGATACTTTAGAAAGTCATCTTGCGGACTATCATCTTAAAGGCACAAAATTGATTGTTCGCCAAGGTCTTGATGCGAAGCAGGAAATAAATTTTGCTCAAGTGAAAGCCAGTATTTTGGATGAAGTTTTCAGCAGTGATTCTTCGAGATTGCTGACCTTCCGCGACCCTGTAAAGAAATCTATAGATTTGAAGCCGCAGATTAAGGCACTATTTCCTAAAATCAAAGCTTTCTCCAATACCAAAACTGTCTTTTTCAGCACCGATACCCTGCAACGAGACACCGTAGTACTAGTGGTGGCAGACGTTAACGAAGACCTTGACCGGAAGGAGAAAACTCAGTTGGAAGGTTGGTTGCGTACTAAATTTATAAAGGATTCGGTGCAGGTGCTGTATCGCCGGGTTCGGTAGTTTCTTTTGGAATAGCCAGCTTGCCCAATTTCCCAATAGTCAATCCTTGCACGATTATAGAAAATACCACAATCACGTAGGTAATCGTCACGAAGATATCTCGATACATGTCGATGGGAAGCGACAAGGCCATGGCAACAGAAAGCCCTCCACGCAAACCGCCCCAGGAAAGCAATGTAATGGCATGAGGTTCGAATTTTAGCCGGCGTTTTAATATACTCACAGGTATCGCCACGGATGTAAAGCGTGCGGCAAGCACGATAACAATGCCTATGGCACCAATAACAATGATGACGGGATTCTTGTTGATGACCAACATCTCGAAACCAATCAACAGAAAGAGCACTGCATTGAGAATCTCATCTATTAAGCTCCAAAAATGGCCTAAATAGTTGCGGGCGTGATCCACTTTCAATTGCTTACCGGTATTGCCGGTGATGATACCGGCGATTACCATGGCAATTGGCCCTGAAATATGCAAATAGTCTGCAAAAAGATAGCCTCCCATCACAATGGCTACTGTCATTAAGGTTTCCACTTTGTAATCATCAATGGTGCGCAACACTAAATAACCTACATAGCCTAATGCAGCGCCCAACAGCGCCCCACCAAAAGCTTCTTTTATAAATAGCCACGCTACGGAACTCACCACTATATCGCCACTGCTGGAAAGGGCAACATCCATTATCGAGGTAAATAGAACCACCGCCACGCCATCATTAAATAAAGATTCTCCGGCAATTTTCAGTTCTAAAGATTCAGGAATGCCCGCTCGTTTTAGAATTGCAAGCACCGCAATTGGGTCAGTTGGAGAAATGAGTGAGCCAAATAGCAAGCAAATGATGAAGGGTATAGAAATGCCGAACAGCGAAAAAAGAAAATAAAACGCTCCACCCACTAAAAAGCTGGAAATAAGAATACCAATCGTGGCAAGCGTTAGGATTGGCCATTTTTGTTGTGCCAGCCGATGAGCATTGAGATGAAAGCCCCCAGCAAAGAGTAGAAAGCTAAGCATCATTTTCATTAATAAAGTGTAAAAATCGATGGAGCCGATTAGACTTACCGCGTAGTAATGAATCGTCGGGAAAAAGTTGGACGAAACAACCAATAATACTGAAGTGAGCAAAGACAACACCATAATGCCAATAGTCGGTGGCCATTTGATAAAACGATGATTTATATAGCTAAAAGCAGCGCAAAGAACAATAATTAACGATAGGATTTTGTATAGACCCATGTACAATTTTCAGAAAGGTGAATCGGCTAAAGGTCGGGAAAAAAAGTCGTAATTGGAGGCTTTGTTCGATTATCTCCCTTCAGCCCTTGTACACAAACTCAATCCTTAAATCTGAATCTTCTTTTTATCCGAATATTTTAATTTGGAGATTAGCGCTTTATTCCGTATATTGACCGCATTAGACTAAAAGATTCGTTGGATTAATTTTTGTAAAACTTCAATAGGATTCTAAAAAGCCAAACAGTATTTCTTTATTTTATGGATAAAACATATGGATTAATCTCTGCTAAACTTGAACATTGGTTGGATAGCTTTGTTGTGCTTCTACCCAATATTGTTCTTGCTGCATTGGTATTAGCCATTGGGCTAATCCTCGCCAAAGTGCTCAAGCGGCTCTTTGCCCAATTGCTCCATCGCTATTCCAAAAATCGCAGTGTTAATAGGTTGTTCCTTTCATTTTTCTACGTCGCACTAATCGGCATCATTGTTTTCTCCGCATTGACAATTCTAAAACTTGATAAAGCCGTCACGACCATCCTTGCGGGTGCAGGTATCTTAGGTTTGGCGCTTGCTTTTGCCTTTCAAGACATTGCTGCCAATTTTATTTCCGGGATTTTCATCTCCTTCCGCCAACCGATTCGCATCGGCAACATCGTGAAAATAAAAGATTTTATGGGCAAGATAGAAGACATTAATCTTCGAGATACTGTAATCCGCACCTTTCAAGGCCAAATGGTCATCATTCCCAACAAAGAAGTTTTTCAAAACCCGATTGAGAATTATTCACTCCTCGGCAAGCGAAGATTCGACATCACTATTGGCATTTCCTACGGCGATGATTTGGAAAAAGTGAAGCAAATAACCCTGAAAGCAGTTTCCGATTTAGAAGGTCTTTCGCCAGACGATGCGCCTAGTTTCTTCTACAATGAATTTGGAGAAAGCAGCATCAACTTTACCTTGCGTTTATGGGTTAAAAACCCCGAACAGCCGGAGTATTTGAACGTTGGTAGCAATGCGATTATGAAAATAAAAGCAGCTTACGATGCCAATGATATCATGATTCCATTCCCAATTCGCACACTTGATTTTGGCATCAAAGGCGGCGTCCCTTTGCAAGAAGCATTTCGTAAAAATGAACCTTTGGAAGCAAAAGGAATTTAGAACGCTCGACAAAGAAAAATTTATGGCAGACGAAAAAATAGAAAACGTAGAAATCGCGTATTTAACTACTCAAGATTATCAGGAACTGAAAGCAGCAATGATTCTCTCTTACCCCAGTATGCCTAGCGCGTATTGGAAAGAGCATCATATCAATTCTTTATTGGAAAAATTCCCCGAAGGGCAAGTTGTAGTGACGGTGAATGGACAAATTGCCGGCTGCGCCTTGTCTATTATTATCGACTTTGCAAAGTTTGATGAAGCTCATACCTACCGCGACATTACGGGCAATTATACCTTCAGTACCCATACACCTAAAGGCGATACGCTCTATGGAATTGATGTGTTTATCAAACCAGAATTTCGTGGCTTGCGCCTTGCTCGGAGGCTCTACGACTATCGGAAGGAGCTTTGTGAAAAGCTGAATTTGGAAGGGATTCTTTTTGGCGGACGCATCCCCAATTATCACAAATACGCAGCAGAATATAGCCCAAAGCAGTACATCGAAAAAGTAAAGAACAGAGAGATAAACGACCCAGTTTTAAACTTCCAACTGGGTAATGATTTCCATCCGGTTAAGGTGTTGAAAAACTACCTCGAAGGGGATAAAGTGAGTCTAGAATATGCAGTGTTGCTGAAGTGGGAGAACATTTATTACGAGAAGGATAAAACCAAACTCCGCAAGACCAAAAACATTGTGCGTCTCGGCCTCGTGCAATGGCAAATGCGCCCCTATAAAGATGCCAAAGACCTGATGAAGCAGGCAGAGTTTTTTGTGGATGCACTTAGTGGATACAAGAGCGATTTTGCCTTATTTCCAGAGTTGTTTAATGCTCCTTTAATGAGAGAATACAACCACTTGAGTATGCCTGATGCGATTCGGAAACTGGCCGAATTCACAGAGGAATTGGTGCAGGAATTTTCGCGATTGGCAGTGTCTTACAACATCAATATCATCACTGGAAGCATGCCCGAAATGGTGGATGGGACGCTGTATAATGCGGGTTATCTATGTAGAAGAGACGGCAGTATGGAGCGCTACGAAAAGCTACACATTACCCCCGACGAAACGAGTTGTTGGGGCATACACGGCGGCAATAAACTCCAAACTTTTGAAACGGATTGTGGCCGCGTCGGCATTGTTATTTGCTATGATGTCGAGTTTCCAGAATTGGGTAGAATATTGGCTGATGAAGGCATGGATATCCTCTTCGTACCCTTTCTTACAGATACGCAAAATGCCTATGCGCGAGTTCGATATTGCGCCCAAGCTCGAGCTATTGAAA
>JBDTKK010000148.1:0-8880 GCA_039935335.1 Chitinophagaceae bacterium | reverse complement strand
GAGCAAATACGAAATTGATTATCAAGAAGGAAAAAGGTACAGAAAAAATTCCTTTAAGTAGCGTATTAGGCTGGTCAGAAAAAAGTGGAAAACAATTCAGGATTTACGAAGGAATTTCTTACCGCATTTTACAACAGGATACATTTACACTTTATGTGCGTAGGCGAGGCGAACGCAAGGTTTATTACTACAGTCAAGGAGTATGCAATCAAATACAACCATTGAAGACTATCGAAAAAACTCTCAAGAATTCAAATCCTAAATTTTTAGCGCTACTTAAAAAGGATTTGAGATGGTATCAGCCGTGGTTAGCATATGACGACAGTAGCAAATCATACAAAATTATTCTGATTTATAAGCGGTCGTTAGGGCAGTAAGGAAAGATTTTCCTTTTTGATTAAGGCTCATAGCATCCTCTTACAGTAAACACCCACAGCGACTTTGTCATCCGGTAAGGATCTGAGCAGCAAATGTGTTTTCCCGTTGCCAGTAGCTTATAATAAGACCCAACAGTTCGCTGAAGGCTCCAACTTTCACCGTACTATTTTGTAGCCTCTGGCTACCATCCCCGCTGCCGCAAGTCAAGTTCTACAGGATCCAAGACTGGTGCGTATCTGTGTCTGGCCAGTAATCATCTTCATTTTAGTCCCTCTCAACAGCAATTATTTCAAAATCCAAACCTTTCAATCCCTATTTTCAACGAGAATTTGGCCAGTAGAATTCGCGCGATGTTATAAACCTTTTCGCCAGCCCCGCAGGAAGCGGCGGACTTTGCGTCCTTCTTTGCGACTTTGCGCGAACTCCCCCAAAACCAAAACAGCCTCTCTCTTTTGAAGAAGGGCTGCCTAAAAAAATCAAAATTAATTACATCGCCAAATCGGAATCATCCGCTGTGCTTGGCGTTGCTGGACGGCTAGAAGCAGCATCTGTAGTAGGTTCTACCGCATTACCACCAATCCCATTATCGTTATGTTCTTCCCGCTGCGGGCGCTCAGTGTGCTCTTCGCGTTGAGGACGTTCTGCACGTTCCGGGCGAGGCCCACGGTCATTACGCTCTGGGCGCGGGCCACGGTCGCCACCATCACGGCGAGGACGGTCACCACCACGGTCAGGACGATCGCCACGGTCAGAACGTTCGCGTGGAGCTTGCTCTACATAACCTTCAGGCTTTTCCAAAAGCGCTTTACGGCTCAGGCGCAATTTCCCTGTTTTAGGGTCAGTGCCAATGAGTTTAATCGTCACCTTATCTCCTTCTTTCATGATGCCATCTAGCGAGTCAATTCGGCTGTAGCTCACCTCTGAAATGTGCAACAGGCCTTGCTTTCCGGGCATGAACTCTATAAACGCGCCGAAAGGCATAATGCTCTTCACGGTGCCTTCGTAAGTAGCGCCAACTTCCGGTTGTTGTACAATTCCTTTTATCCAAGTCATGGCCTTGTCGAGGTTCTCACGGTTGTCGGAGAACACCTTTACATAGCCCTTACCTTCAGCTTCATCAACAGAAATCTTAGTGCTGGTTTCGCGCTGAATTTCTTGAATAATCTTACCACCCGGGCCGATAATCGCACCGATAAATTCGGCATCGATAATGATTTGCTCCACGCGTGGCGTATGTGGTTTAAGGTCTGGGCGATACGCAGGCATGCAGGCGTACATCGCATCAAGAATGTGTAAGCGACCTTCTTTGGCTTGGGACAAAGCTTTGCGCATCACGTCCATTGAAAGGCCATCTACTTTGATGTCCATTTGGATACCGCAGATGCCTTCGCGCGTTCCGGTTACTTTAAAGTCCATATCGCCAAGGTGGTCTTCATCACCCAGGATATCGGTAAGGACAGCAAAATTGCCGTCACTGGCGCGGGAAATTAGTCCCATTGCCACACCGCTTACGTGCTTTGGAAAAGGAACACCAGCATCCATCAACGCCAATGAACCGGCGCAAACTGTAGCCATAGAAGAAGAGCCATTGCTCTCCAAAATATCACTCACCACACGCACAGTGTAGGGATAATCTTTACCCGGCATCATCTGCTCTAAAGAGCGTTTTGCAAGGTTGCCATGGCCGATTTCACGACGACCCGGGCCGCGTAAAAACTTCGCTTCACCAGTAGAATAAGGTGGGAAATTGTAGTGGAGGAAAAACTTAGTGTAGTTGGAAACTGCAGCGCTTTCTACCAACAATTCATCATCGGAAGTACCGAGGGTAACTGTGGTCAAAGATTGGGTTTCGCCACGAGTGAAAAGTGCGTTGCCGTGAGGGCCTGCGAGGTAATCCACTTCCATAGCCAAAGGACGAACTTGATCCGTCTTACGACCATCCAAACGAACACCTTCATCCAAAATCATATTGCGGACGCTGTAGTATTGGAGGTCTTCATAGTATTTGCGGGCAAGGCCTTGGTCGGTTGAAGAAAGGCCACCTTCTTCTACTGTTTTATCAAAATTGAGGTTTGCTTTTAGTTCTTCCCAAGCGGCTTTGAACGCATCGCTGCGTACGCTTTTTGAAGAACCGGCGCGGGCAATAGATAATACTTTTTCCTTTGCCAGAGCTTCAACTTTTTTATTTAATTCTTCGTTTTCAAGAGCAGGAGTCCAGCCACGTTTTGCCGGCGACCCGATTTTTTCGCGGAGTTCTTCCTGAAGTTTTACTTGTTTGCGAATGGCATCGTGGCCGAGTTCAATAGCCGTAACTACATCTTCTTCACTACATTCTTTGGCTTCGCCTTCCACCATCATAATGTTCTTTTCGGTAGCGGCGATGATGAACTCCATATCGCTCTCAGCAAGCTGGGAGCGAGTAGGGTTGATAACGAATTGACCGTTTACACGACCAACGCGCACTTCAGAAATAATTTCCTGAATGGGCACGTCAGAAACGGCAAGCGCAGCAGAAGCAGCGAGACAAGCTAAGGCATCAGGCATCACTTCGGGGTCGGAAGAGATAAGGTTGATTATTACTTGTACTTCGCAGAAATAGCCTTCTGGAAACAGTGGGCGCAAGGCGCGATCAATAAGGCGGGAAACCAGTATTTCCGAGTCCGTGATACGGCCTTCACGCTTGAAGAAAGAACCGGGAATACGACCAGCAGCCGCGAATTTCTCTTGGTAATCAACGGTCAGCGGGAAAAAGCTTTGACCGGGTTTGGGTTCGTGGGTAGCTACGACGGTAGCGAGGATTGCGGCATTACCGCAGCGTAGGAGGACGGAGCCATCGGCCTGGCGGGCGAGTTTGCCCGTCTCGATGGAGATTGTTTGTCCGTTGTCCATATTGAGGGACACGGAGGTTGGTGTTAAGTTCAGCATTTGTTTGTGAAAATATGTGCTACCTGTTTCAGCTTTGCGCAGGCAGCGGATGAAAATTAAAAATTCTTGCGTTTATATCCTATGGTTCTGCTTTTTTTTAAAGAAAAGTTTGCGAACGGACGAGATAAAACAAATATTCCCAACCGGAAAGAGTTGGGAATATCAATAAAAGGCTCTTTAGATTATTTACGCAATCCGAGCTTCTCAATCAGCGAACGGTAAAGGTTGATGTCTTTACGGCTTAGGTAAGTAAGAAGGCGTTTGCGGCGACCCACCATCTTTACAAGGTTAAGCTCCGAGTTGAAGTCTTTCTTGTTAGTCTTGATATGGCTGGAAATGTGGTTGATACGCTCTGTGAGCATGGCTACCTGTGCTTCGGTAGAACCAGTGTTGGTTTCAGCACCACCGTAGGTACTGAAGATTTGTTTTTTGTTTTCGGCAGTAAGATGAGACATGTATCGTCGGTTTTTAAGCGGAATGCTTCTATTTTTAAGTGTGCAAATGTAAGGATTTGTGCAGAAAGTAAAAAAGTTTTTTTTGCGCTTTGGAAATGAAGGTGACGATTGATGATAGAGAGACCCGCGCCAACGATAGTAGCGGTCTCGGCTCAGCCGAGATTGTTCGCCATCGATTTCGATGGAGTTGGACGCGGTGCTAGTGGCGAACAAAAGATTGCAGCGAATAGCGTGTCAGGCGCCCAAAAAGTCCGATTTTCTGAGACTTCCTTGAGGAATGTCACACCGAAGTTTGTTTTTAGCGATTTGTGAAGATTTCGTTCGATTTCAACTAACCTTTTCTTGATTCGAGCCGTCTATCTTCCCGATACCATTTTCTAACCAAAAAATTTACTGCCATGAAAAAAGCTTTATCCTTGCTTTTTGCGATTGTTGGGACTGTAGCATCCTTTGCTCAAACTATTAGCGTTAGCATGGTGACGGCACCCTGCAATAACAATGGCGTAGTTCAGGCGACGACAACGGGGTTCTCGGGAACGGTAACCTATACGTTTGCCACTGCGGCCGGTACGCTTGCGACTAATACGACCGGAACATATAGTACTTGGACGGGTCAATTAATGAAAGTAACGGCAACGTCAGGTACTGTTCTCAAGTACGCATACATTGGCCCTTCTTATCCATTTACCTTTCTTACGGCCACCACTTCGGCAGTTTGTCCGGCGCTGGGCACGGCTTCTGTATCTATTACCGGTGGTACTTCCCCTTATACGGTTCAATGGAATTTGGTTGGAAGTTCGTCCGTAGTGGCAACAGGCTCTCCTGCATCTTTACCGAATGGGCAGTACGAAGTCCTTATTACAGACGCGGCTGGTTGCACGAGTGGGTCCTATGCAAAGAATGATTCGATAGTTGTCAGTACCACTTCGCCTGTAAATTTTAGTGTGGCGACTACCGTTGCTAGCTGTCTAAATGGTACGGCAACGGTAACTGGATTAAGTGGTGGGACAAGTCCTTATTCCTACACTTGGTCTAATGCCGCGCATACATCGTCAATAACTAACCTCATACTAGGCTACTATTCGGTAGCAGTAACGGATGCAAATGGTTGCACGACGACAAAAGGTGCATACCTTTCCCAAAATCCCTCAATTTCGGTTCATACCGCAATTACTAATGCAACTTGTCTTAATAATGATGGTTCTGCAACGGCTTTACCCACTGGAGGTACGCCGCCATATTCCTACTCGTGGACCAACTTGCAAACGACCGCTTTGGCAACTGGCTTAACAGGAGGTGTGTATTATTTTGTAACGGCGACAGATGCCAATGGTTGTATCGGTAAAGGTTACGCTCGTATCCTTTCAAGTACGCCAATTACAGCTACATATGCTACTACTTCAAGCCTTTGTACTTCGGCTACCGGTTCGGCAACTGTCACTGCAACGGGTGGTGCAACTCCTTATGTAATTACCTGGAATACCTATCCTGTTCAGACTGGTGCAACCGCGACTGGCTTGGCATCGGGAACTTATAATTTCCATGTTACGGACGCGAATGGATGTGTGGCCACTGGGGCAGCTTATATTCCACCAATAAGTGTTATAACAGCAAGTGTTTCTGCAACAAAAGCAACTTGCCTTGCCTCAAATGGTACGGCATCAGTTACCGCTTCCGGACTTGCTCCATTAACTTATCTCTGGTCAAATAGTGCTACCACTTCCGCTATTTCCGGAGTTCCTGCCGGATATTATTATGTCCAAATCACTGACTCAAATGGATGTAAAGTCAACAAGTATGCTAAAATAGAAAAGAGCTCGCCAATAAGTATTGGCTTTTCCGTGGCACCCGCTTCCTGCATTTACAATAGCGATGGAGCGGCAGTGGCTACGGCAAGCGGGGGAACTTCACCCTACACTTATACTTGGGGAATGACAACTGGAAGTTCATTAACCGGAGCGCCAACGGGCAATTATTATGTAAAGGCGACTGATGCAGTTGGGTGCTATGAATATGCACACACATTTATTGGCTATAATACTTCGACTACAAGTTGTTATTGTACAGTAACAGGAACAGTGTATAAAGATGCTAATAGTAATTGCACCAAAGATGCAAGTGAAACTGGCATTCCCAATATTATGATTCATTGCTCCGGACGAGGGTATACATATACCAACTCTGCGGGTGTCTATTCCTTCAAAGTTCCATCCGGCACTTACAATATTTCGCAGGATGTAGAAGCTTTTTACCCGCTAAATAGCTGTCAAACTAATCCTGTTGCAATCACAACGGTATCGGGTATTGGTTGCATTTCTACTGTAAATTTTGGTGATTCTACCGTACCAATCCATGATATGGCTACTCGTATCGTGAATTATGGAACGCAGCCGATTCCGGGTAATACTTATACTCATTCCGTCATTATTAAGAATGAAGGAACATTAACTGAAAGCAGCATTCTGACCGGATATAAAAATGATGGGCAATTGGGAAGTCCGACTAGCATTTCCTCTGCTTGGAGCGCGGCAGGAAGCAATCACTACCAAAATAATAGCGGATTTTCAACCTTAGTACCTGGAGCGGCGCAATCATTTCTTGTCCAATACAGTGTACCTACAAATATTCCGATTCGCACCAGTGTCCTGTTTGCAGATTCGGTGGCGTACACTTCTCCAATGACCAATTGGTTGAACGATTATACTCCATGGAATAATGTGAATGCTTATACTGCAACAGTCACAGGTTCGTATGACCCCAATTACAAGGAAGTATCTCCGGTAGGCGTGGGCACTGATGGGGAAATCTCAACTAATGATTCAATCTTGACGTACACTATTCATTTCCAGAATACCGGAACTGCTGCTGCGCAAAAAGTTGTCGTGATAGATACGCTTAGTCCAAACGTCGATATGTATTCTTTGCGCCCCATAGCAGCAAGTCATGATTATACCGCTACCCTAAGTGATGGTGGTGGTATTGCAACCTTTACGTTTGACAATATCAACCTTCCTGATAGCAATGCAGAACCTTTGCGGAGCCAAGGTTACATCATGTACAGTGTACACTTAAAGCCAAATCTGATGGCGGGAACACAAATTCAAAATCAGGCTTCCATTTATTTTGATTTTAATCCTCCTATGTCAACCAATACAACGCTGAACACAATTAAAAACAATGTTGGTGTAGCTCCTGTAAATTTTGTGGGGCAAATGGATGCAAGCATTTACCCTAATCCTGCAAATAATCAGCTTTACGTTAAGATTGTGTCGTCAAAGGCTAATGTACCCATCACTTTGAGAATATTGAGTTTGGAAGGACAGGTAATGCAACAACAATCAGGGACGCTCCATGTTGGTACTAGCCTTTTTGAAGCAAACACGATGCAACTGGCTTCTGGCTTGTATTTCGTCGAAATTAGTGATGGCAAAAACAGAAGAATTAGCAAGCTAAGTATCCTGCATTAGAGGTGTGTTTTTCCAGAAAAAGGGTTGTCTCAAAAGGGCAGCCTTTTTTTGTGGGATGGAGGTCTGCGCTAACGTTCGAAGCATTCTCGACTGAACTGATTACCGTCGCGGAAGGGTAGAAATCTTGTGGCAATCTTGAGCAGGAAGTTTCCATCAAGTCCTTTGCGAAAGGAACGAACGTAGCTCGGCGCGTCTCGCGTCCAAAAATTCAAGTTCAAGAACATAGGCATTGTGATTTAAATCACATCTTACTGCCTGCTAGTTTGTCAATTAATCGTCAAACCTTCTTCATTTTAATTCCAAAACCTTATGTAAAAGTGGAAAGATTACGGGAGTTTTAGGAAATACAAATATTGTTTTCCAAATCCATTTAAATGCAAGATTGATTGTCTTTTAGATTGCTAATTGACGTAATTTCGCGCCCGTTAGGACAAATTCTATTTCTCAAAAAAATGATATAGCTGCCTGCGCATAAAGCGGCATCGCCACGAGAAATTTGAATGTAGCGTCTTGCAAAAACCACTTTATTATCACCCCAAAAACAAAGTTTAGACATGAAAAAAGCAATCTTTACGATGAGCATGTTGCTGGCAACCCAAATTGGCTTTGCCCAAGCCACCAATCCCGCGCCTTATTGCGTCGCCACCTTCGACGATGCAGGCGGATTCCCTGTTGATGACCATATTAGTAAGGTCAGCTTCGGCACCTTGACCAACAATACGAATGCGCAATATGCTGCGCCGCATTATGTGTTTTACAACAACTTGGCGATGCCCAATTTTGTGCAAGATTCCAGCTACAACATGAGCATCACGTTTGAAGTAGCTGGCGGTTGTGGCTATGGCGTTTGGATTGACTACAATCAAAATAATATCTTTGAAGCGAATGAAAAAGTTGCAGGAACTACTGGTCAGGAAATGCTCAATTTGGGAGCAGATGTTGTAAACAAGACCATAAAAATTCCGAAGACCGCAAAGCTTGGTAATACAAGAATGAGAATTCGGATTGTTGAGGATGATGATTTCAATGCGGTTTCTACCGATATTTTGCCCTGCAATGCAAGTACTTCTGCGAAAGACGTGATGGATTGGGGCGAAACTGAAGATTATACCATCAACATCAAAGCACCAAAAGCGACTAATGTTGGCGACTACGCAGCATTGACTGGCGTAGTACTTTATCCAAATCCAACGACGGGTATGCTTTCCCTTCAAAGCGAAATGAGTACTGGCACATACACTGTTGAGGTATCTAGCATGATTGGAAATCTTGTGTATCGGGCGGCAGGCATGAAGGCGAATGATATGATTGACTTGAGGAATCAAGCAAAGGGTGTTTATTCTGTACGCATCATTAACCAGGAAAATCTGGTGTTGAACGATAGAATAGTGTTGCAATAGGCAATAGCATTTTACAAGTTTTTGAGGCAATCTGTCTTGGCTAAGCCGAGATGGGTTGCCTTCTTTTTTTTGGGGGAAGGTTGTGAAGATTTTGGTGGAGTGGAAGTTTAATCAGTAGGTGAGGTTTGGTTGAATTCCCTGCGCCAACGATAGAAGCGGTCTCGGCTGAGCTGAGATTGTTCACCTTCGAGTTTGTTAGAGTTCGAAGTGGCGCTAACTGCGAACAAAAAGATTGCAGCGAATAGCGTGTCTGGC
>JBDTKK010000147.1:0-4255 GCA_039935335.1 Chitinophagaceae bacterium | reverse complement strand
AGCTTTGTTGGTCGGCGGCTTTCTCCGCTTTAAGATGTTCGCGGAGGGATTGGAAATATTCCATGCGCGAAGGTAGGCGCGGGCTGGCAAGGCTTTTTGGGGGAAATGCAGATTTAAAACTTCCATTTCCTTTACTTAAAAACTTGGTTTAGCGAGGCACCGAAGTATCTCTGGGGAACGTCTTTTCAACCCTATTTATAAATCAAGATTTGCGCCGAGCCTTCAAACTCATTCCACCTCATAGTTTATTTTGCTGGACTCAATTATCTGGCTTCATTGTCCCTCCCACAAGCAGGAGGGCAAAGGCTTACGCGCCATGCTTGTGGGAGCGTCATCGATAATAAGATCGTTCATTTTGCCTCCCGAAAATAGCAGAGAAGATAGATAGGGCATGCTTGCGCGGGCGATACCTTTACCAATGATTCAAAATAGCTATCTAAAGAGGTCGCAGGCTTTACCAATGATGCAAAATAATTATCTAAAGAGGTCGCAGGAGTTTCTAAAGAGGTCGCAGCTCTTACTAAAAAGGTCGCAGGCTTTACCAATGATGCAAAATAATTATCTAAGGAGGTCGCAGGAGTTTCTAAAGAGGTCGCAGCCTTTACCAATGACTCAAAATGATTATCTAAAGAAGTCGCAGCTCCTACTAAAGAACTCGCAGCCTTTGCCAATGATAGAAGATGATTATCTAATGAAGTCCACCTCCTGCAAGCATACCGCGCAACTTTTGAAGCGTTGGTTGTTTTTCACTTGGTAAATTAAACTTTCATTTTTCGATTGGTTTAAGAGTTTTGGAGGGCTTCCGCAAGCATGGCGCGTTGCTTTTGTAGCTTTAACCAGCTTGTGAATGGTTTGGCTAGCCACCTTCTTTTTTCTTAAAAACTCAAAACATCATCAATTTCCTGGATTAAGATTGCGGCTTCATTGTTCCTCCCACAAGCAGGCTGGGCAAAGGCTTACTCGCGATGCTTGCAGGAGCGTCATCGATAATAAGATTTTTCATTTTGCTCCCGAAAATAGCAGAGAAGAGATATAGGGCATGCTTGCGCACGCGGGGATTGGGGTAAACGCTCACTTCTGTTTGGGGCGAAATAGGTCGTTATAAGCCGTCCTGCTGCGCTGACGCAAGGAATACCCACATAGCACCGCCAGCCGTACTATCCAGACGGACGGTGCGGTATTCTTTTTCTATTTGAGCGAGTACTTCTCTGTTACAGATAAGCGTATCGCCTATACCGAATGAGCTGGGGAGATCCGACACTTTCACGGTTTTCCCTTCATAATACTCATAAATTGTCTTATAAAATGTTAGTTCATCTAACTGGTGTGCATAACGCTTTGGCGTCGGCGGTGTAAGTACCTTAAAAGAGCGAACCTGGGGATAACGGTCGTGAAAGATTTTTAATGCATCTGGTATCGTTTGGTATGCATAACTTGAATGCGGTTCATCAGCCATTTCTTTTGCTACACGCAGGAAGCTGTTCTTTACCGTAATTCCTACAACAATCACTAAAGCAAATACTGCCGTCAGGCGCCAGACAGATGGGATACTTAAACCCCCTATGACAAGCTCCCAAATGATTAATGCCATTGAAGAACAAAGGAGTGGATATATCGGGGCGTCGTACCATTCAAGCTTTACCGGTGGGAATGAAATGAAAAGCAAGTAAACCAATGCCCCCGAAAGCAACGCGAGTACTAGCCTCTTGGCCTCACATCTTCGGACAATGAGAAACGGTATCATGAGTGCTGCCAGTAATAAAAGATACTCCTGAAATAATGGATCGTAGAACCGCTCAAAGTAAAAAGAGGATTTGTAGTGCAGCCATGGTTGAACGTCTTCACTAAGACGGGAGAACTCGCTCCACCATACTATTGCCCAGTAGCCCGGGTCGTAATGTTCTCTAACGAGATAGTAGGCAGTACAAAGGGCAGAAAACACAAGTATGCTATAACCAGTGCGGCGGGATGCTACTAAGGTCCAAAAACGCCGCCAATAAAAACACCCGATACAAAACAGGGAGGGAACAATTAGCAGGACAGCGGTTGATTTGGTAAAGTACCCTGCGCAAAACAACGTAGTCAGAACAACGTAGTCGACTGATTCTACGGCTTCTTTTCTCAGGCAATAAATCCAGTGCAAGGTTATCCACGTTGTCCAAAACACAAGCACACCGTCAAGATCACCTGTCAGGAAAACATGGTGACGAATCAGGCCCATAGTGGTCAGGCAAAAGAGGGACGCTAACAGGCCGGGCAAAATGGAACCGGTGAACCGACGTAGATAAACACACAGAAGTACCAACAATCCTACGAGTGCGAGATAGGTTGGAAGCCGAACAGAAAGCTCACTGAAACCAAGGGACGCACCAGCGGCTGCCTCCATCCAAAGCACTAATGGCGGCTTTGTGTTTTGATGGTCAATCGTGTCCCCAACAGTATAGACCAGATATTGGTGATTCTTCACCATGTCCAAAGCGTTATTTGCATAAAGCGCTTCGTCCCATAGATGGATTGGCCCTCGGAGTGATTTTGAGATAATAAAGAATAAGAGGCTGCTTAAAATCAGTATCAGACTTAATCTCAACAGAATCCTGCCCATTGTGCCAAAAAGAAGCTTATCAATCATAGTGCCACTTTCATGTACTTGAAATTATAAAAGGCAGAAAATTAACGGAAAAGAGGACTGGACAAGCCTTCTCAAAAAAGAGTAATATCACTTCTTCGCTTGAAGGGCAGTGAGCCTGCCTTTGTGAAAGCCGCAGCTTCGCACAGCAACTTGCACGGAAGTTGGGAACATGTTTAGCCTGATTTGAAACATTAGCCGAGTTAATAAACCACCAACTTCCCTCTTTGCTTCCCCGCTCCGCAGTCCACTTCATAGAAATACACACCCGCAGCCTTGTCGCCCAAGTCTATGACCGTTTTGGCCTTGTTTGGCTTATTGACGTACACAAGCCTGCCAGCCATGTCTGTAACTTCAATACACTGTATGGCAAGTGGTGATGAAAATGTAACGATACCGGATGAAGGATTGGGATAAACACTTACTGATGTTTGATGATTTATATTCTCAATGCCGTTAGGAAGAGGCATTTGTTTCAACTTTACTATAAAGCCGAAAAAGTTGGAACCGGTTGAGCCGGAAGGTCTATCCCCACCGGTTACATAAATAGTGCTATCCATCTTAGGCACCCCTATCCACGTAGGCGCAATGCCCCCCAAGTGCGTACCCCATACAAAATGCCCTGAGCTATCAAGCTCTTGCACGCCCACGCCGGAAGGCACAATGAATTTACCCGTGTCGGGATCCAAATCGCAGGACCCGGATAGGGCTGCCCCTGTATAAACATTCCCGGCAGAATCGGTTGCCAACGCGCGGCCATAAGTTACTGATGCCGACCCTCCCATTTTTGCCCAGGAAAAATCGCCATTGTTTCTTAACCGGAGGGTAAACAAACTACGGGTTGAACGGGCAGTAAGATTAAACACACCGGGGCCGGGATCAAAATCTACCGTACCGCCAAAACTGCCCGTTACCAGCACATTGCCGAAGCGATCCACTGCTCCTGCGCTTACCTCATCGTCAAGGCTGCTACCAATGCTATGTGCCCAGACAAAATTACCCGCAGAGTCATATTTGGCAATGAAAATATCATTGGACGGACCAAGTGCGGGGGGAGTGGCCGTCAAGGTATAGACAGCAGGCCCGGGGTCAAAGTCGGCCGAGCCTTTAAACGGCCCTGATACGAATACGTTGGAAGCACTATCAACATCTAAAAAATATGGACTTTTCGCATTGTCACCTGTTATCACCTTTGCCCATACAAAATTTCCGTTACTGTCCAGCTTTTCTATTAGCAAATCACCTAGGTTAGGAGCAATATTATACACTCCAGGACCGGGGTCAACGTCAAGAGGGTTTATACCATCGCCATTTACTGCAGCTGCAAAATATAGATAGCCGTTTTTATCTCGTTTTTCAGCGTTAGCCACAATACTTCCTGGTGAAATCTGAAAACCTATATCTTTCACCCACACAAAATTGCCTGCAGAGTCCAATTTCAAGATAAAGGTGTGATAACCTCCGTATGAATAGAGCTTATGCACAGCGGGGCCGGGATCAAAATCAAAGCTGTCTCTAAAAGCACCGAGTATGAAAATATTTCCATTACTATCTACATTCCCGCGCCCCCCGCAACCATCCACGCCGCTAGAAAGTCCTTTCACCTGCTTTACCCAAATCAAGTTGCCT
>JBDTKK010000146.1:0-9193 GCA_039935335.1 Chitinophagaceae bacterium | reverse complement strand
TGATTTTTTTGGCTACGGCAAGCTTTAGTTGAGAGACCTTCCGAAAGCCGTGTTTCGCTGCCATGGCCTCATTGGTGCGCACATCTTCCTGATACCAGGCCATGTTGTGTTGGCCAGCCCAAAATTTTCCGTACTGTCCTGTAAAGTCTTCGTGGTGCAAATGCAGCCAATCATAGTTGGCCAATTTGCCGCCTAAAAGGTCATCATCATAAAGCTTATCAAAAGGGATTTGGGCATAGGTCAAAACCAAAGTTACGGCATCGTCCCAAGGCAATTTATTTGGAGGAGTATAAACGCCAATTCGTGGAGCTTTTTCGAGCTTAATCACATCTCCATTGAAGTCCGGATTTGCGATTTTTGCTAGGATGCCATCGTATTGTGCATTGCTGATGACTTCGTAATCCACGCCCCGCAATTTGCATAGCCGTTCCAGTGCATCCACATCGTCCATGGCGAAAGAGCCGCCACGATAATTGAGCAGCCAATCGGCGGGAACACCTAGTTGCAGCGCGGCATAAGTGACACCATAAGCTTTAAGGTGCTGGGTCTGCCCTTCGGCATCCATCGGAATGAAAATCTTGGCCGCGTAGGCAGGCCAGGAAGCGAATGCTGCCGGAAGAAAAAAGAGGTAAAAAAGGGCGACAAAAACGCTTCGCGCAAGGAGGAACTGCTTCACGTTTATAAAAGTAACTGAAACGCCAGCAAACGTTTTGAGAATACTGTTTTATCGGGAATAAGAAAGCAAGTGCAAGTTTGATAAAAAGCCGCATGAGTTGCCCCTTAAAAGTTATTTTAATCCACCACTAACATTTGCCTTGTTGCCGATTCGGATTTAGAAGTAAGTCGGTAGAAGTAGATGCCGGCGGGCAAATCACCCCGATTGATACTGATAGTTTGAACGCCTTGCGGAAAGGTTTGTTGCGCCAAAGTGTGTAGCAATCTTCCATTCGCATCGAACAATTGAATGGTAACCAAGCCACCATCAGAAGTAAAATCGATGCTTGCATTTTGCTGCATTGGGTTAGGATAATTCTGTCCTAGAATTTCTATACTTCCGGCAACAGTATTTCCCCCCACACTTGTCTCTTTTCTGAAAATCGGAGGGATGGTAAAGCTTTGCAACAGCGCATTTGTTAGTACGGTTGGGTCCATGCCAAACCAATCTGCGAGCACAGCAGAATAAACAGAGCGATAGTCCATTTGCATGGCAAGGTTATCATTTACGGTCGCGTTGGCTGGGATAGTTGGATTACTGCCGATGATGCCCGGATTAACGCCAGGGCCGAAAACAAATACAGGCTCGGAAGTACCATGGTCTGTACCTCCGGAAGCATTGCTTATGATGCGGCGACCAAACTCGGAGAAAGTCATCGCGGCGACTCTATTATCGACACCCATCAGTTTCAAGTCATCATAAAAGGCACTAACAGCAGTACTCAATTGCCCCAGCAAGTTGGCTTGGGTGCCGATGGTATGGTCTGTAGAATCCACCTGATTAGAGTGTGTATCAAATGAGCCCATGCTCACCACATAGACGGGTGTCTGCAGCCCTCCTTTTATCAATCGTGCTACTATTTGCAATTGGTCGGAAAGTGAGTTTCCGGACTTGGCATATTGCGTAGAAAGGGTTGTGGAATTATTAGCAGCAGCCTGAATAACGGTAGTGTAGGCTTGGGTTTGCTGGGAAATGTATCGAACGAAGGTGAGCTCATGGCCGCCCGGCGTAGCGGGTGCGGGATCCACAGTGCCGTTCACGATGTTGTAAAAATTATTGAGGTCGGAAATAGCCATGCCCATGCTCACTTGCGGGCCTTGTAAAACTGGCGAAACACCACTACCAATTTGGATGGCCAAAGGGTCGGGCATAGTGGCATTTGGATAACCTATCGGGAAGCCGGAAAAATTACCTTCGAGATATCGGCCAAGCCACCCAGTGTTCAAATATTGATTGGCATCGGAGCCAGAATTCCAGATGTCAGTGGCGCGAAAATGCGAGAAGTTGGGGTTAGGATAGCTCACTCCCTGCACAATATTGACAAGGCCATTATTGTACATACTGCGAATGCCGGTCATGGCAGGATTGAGGCCAGTAGCAAGCGTTCCAGTGAGTGATAGCACATTGCCCGCAGGGATAAGTATGTTGGAACGTGCGGAAGAAAGTGCGCTGTATTGATCTAAAGGGATGAGGGTATTGAGGCCATCATTTCCTCCATTCAATTGGATGAGCACCAATACTCGCCCACTTGCTTGCGTCTGTTTGGCAAGTAATTTCAAGAGAGGAGTTGAAGCAAAAGTGCTTATCGGAAAACCATTGATCATGAACGCCAAAGACGCGCCCCCACCGAGTTTCAGAAAATCTTTACGTTTCATTGTTCCAATATTGATGGTGGTAAAGGATGTTTTTAAACACCAGATTTTTTTAAAAAATTATTTCGAGGCTACGCGAGCATATGTTCGGCACTGTGCATTATTCCGGTGAGTAGAGAACTGATTCTAGTGGTCACAATTCCCTTGTACGTCACGTTACTTGGGCTGGTTGTATAATCGCTCCAGGCCTGCGTCCAATAGTAGTTAGTCGTTTGCCCGCTCAGTAAAATGTTTACTTTAAAAGCATCCTTTTGCGTGGTGGAAAGGTCAATACCTAAGAGCATATCACAACAATATTGAACCAATAAATCCGGATCGCTCACATTGGCACAAGTGGCGGCAAAGGCCAGCACGTCAAACTTTATATAGCTTCCGCTAGTTCTGAAACCCGCGCCCAGCATGGTGTCTAGAAATTCCAGCCGGTGCGGATAGGTGTTGGAATTTATCCAAAGCTCGTAGAATTCAGGACTTTGAGAGTAGGCAGTTAAGCCGGAAACATTGGGTGGCTCACCAAGGTCGAGGCCATTTGCAGCAGCATCGGCCACGAGTACATTCCAAGCACCATAAGTTTTAGCCGTGTCAAAAGATGTGGGAAGGCCAACGCCGAAAGTTCTGAAAGAGCCAACAAAGAAATCCAGCGGTGTACGGATGTAGCATCCGCGGCTATTGGTATCGAAAAAGTGTTGGCTTTTTAGGAGTTGTTTCAACACAGGAACTACATCCCAATTGTTGGCGACAAGCGTTGTTGCCATACCATTGATAACGTTTGCTTGCACACTTGGGTCGGTCACGGTATCGTAATAGACAAAATATCGGTAGAGCTTGGTACAAATCCAGTTGGCAACTTGCGTTGCAGCGACTGTAAAAATCATGTTGATTAAGGCATCTGTTTCATTGGCACCTGCGGCTCCGGCTTGACCTGTAATTACGGTGTTGTTGTAAAAGGACGTAAACTGTTTGTTGGTTGGATCGTGGCGTGAGGGTGTGAACTTGCTGGAAACCGGATTAGTGGCATAGTTGAGCTGCCAACCAGTAAGCACGTGTGCGGCGGCTTTCACGTCATCTTCGGTATAGTCGGGGTTGTTGTATTTCGAGACGGTAAAAAGTTCCTGGAATTCGCGCCCATAATTTTCATCGGGTGCGGCAGCGGTATTGGCCGCGCCGTTAAGATAAATGAGCATCGCCGGGTTTTTCGTCACCAAAGTGGCAAGTGTTTTGAAATTGCCCAAAGCGTTTGCGCGGAGCATTGCGTGGTGGAAATAGGCGATTCTGGCATCGCCAATCACGGTTATTTGGGTGGCGAAATGGTTGTGCCAGAAGAAATTCATCTTCTCAAGAATGCTACAATTTTGATTAAGCAGAACACCCATCCACCAGGATTTTAGTGAACTGCGCCGTTTGGAATTTACGGTACCGTCACCCACTGCTGCATTCACCCAAGTCGTTTCCGGCAATACACCAGTCGGGTCGGTGTAGCCACCACTATAATAATTGTTCAGAGGCGGTGCTGGAGCGGTGCTTGGCGCATTCGAAAACAAATAATCGACGGCATTGCCTGGTGTCATCGCCAATAGCGTTTGTACATCTCCAGGCCTTACGCCAAAAGTTGTTCGACGCAAAAGGTGTATTACTTCAGCCTGCGTCCAGACACCTGAGTAGGAAGTAAGAGTACCTGTAGTTTTCTGAAGGCCGCGCGGCAGCGAGTGATTAGCATATTTTTCAAAAATGGCATCATCGGCTGCTGGATTGGCTTTAGTTGCATCGAGCACTGCTCCGAGAAATTGGCGGCGGTCATAATTGCCCATGGTATGCGCGGTTTTGAATGAGAATAGACTGTTGAATTTCGTTACCGTTTAATCCATTTTGAAAAAAGATTCCTTATAAAGTTGCGATTCCTTTAGGGCAAAACAAAAGCGTGGTGATAGCCAATGATTCACAGTCCTGAAATACTGTCAAAATCTCAAGCCTTATCTTTCGCGCCTTTATTTCATTCTTCGAATTTTTCAAGAAACATGGCTGCTAAAAAACCTAATCTGCACATCGCAGTAGCAGGAAATATTGGTGCGGGAAAGACCACCTTGACTACCCTACTTGCAAAACATTATGGCTGGGAGCCTCACTTCGAAAATGTAGATTTCAATCCATATATCGCCGACTTCTATGACGATATGCCTCGCTGGGCATTCAACCTTCAAATCTACTTTCTCAACAATCGGCTACAACAACTCATAGAGATTCAAAGCGGCCAGCAGAGCGTGATTCAGGACAGAACAATTTATGAAGACGCAGAAATTTTTGCACCGAATCTCTTCGATATGGGCTTGATGACCTTGCGTGATTTTGATAATTACAAAACCCTTTTTGCTACGCTTAGCAAGATGGTAAAGCCGCCAGATTTACTCATTTATCTGAAGGGTAGCATTCCAAAACTGGTGGATCAAATTCAGAAACGTGGCCGAGAATATGAAGAGAATATTCGGCTGGATTATTTGAAGCGGCTGAACAATTTCTACAATAGTTGGATTGAAAATTACAAGGCTGGGCCATTGCTCATAGTAGATGTGGACAAGCTAGATTTTACGGAGAGGGACGAGGATTTTGCAACGATTGTGGCGCGAATAGATGCGGAGTTGTTTGGGCTGTTTTGACGAAAGAGATTTTACCACGGAGACATGGAGGCACGGAGTTTCACAGAGAAATTCATCCGTTATAGACATTGAGTAAATAGGGCGAAGAAACGAGGGCTTCGGATACCATTCAACCCTTACCATTCCCATAGTCTCCTATCCAAACAGCATTCCCGTTCTTTGCGTCATCCAAAAAAAATCAAAAAATCATGACCGCACTTATCACAGGTAGCACCTCGGGCATTGGCCTCGGCATTGCAAAAGCATTTGCTGCGCAAGGTTATAATATCGTTTTCAATGGCCTCGAACCGGATGGTGCCAACATTGCAAAGCAAGTAGCAGAAGCTGCTGGAATAAACTATATTTTCTCCGCTGCTAACATGCTACAACCTGCTGCTATCAGGGCTTTGGCAGGAGAAGCTTTAGAAAAGTTCGACACCATCGAAGTGCTAGTCAACAACGCTGGAATTCAATTTGTATCGCCAATAGAAGATTTCCCGGAAGAGAAATGGGACGCGATAATTGGTATCAATTTATCTGCTGCATTCCACCTTACCAAAGCCATTTGGCCGTCGATGAAAGCCAAGAAATATGGCCGCGTGATCAACATTGCATCGGCGCATGGATTGGTGGCTTCCGAATTTAAATCCGCCTACGTTTCTGCGAAACATGGCCTCGTCGGGTTCACCAAAACCATCGCTCTGGAAGGTGCTGAATTTGGCGTCACCGCCAATAGCATTTGCCCTGGTTATGTGCACACGCCCATCGTGGACAAACAAATCCCCGAACAGATGAAAGCCCACAACATGACTAAGGAAGAAGTGGTCGAAAAAGTTTTTCTAGACAAGCAAGCCATCAAACAATTCAACAGCATTGAAAGCATTGCACAGAGTGCCTTATTTCTTGCTTCGGAAGCTGCGGCAACTATCACCGGCATTGCACTTTCTGTAGATGGCGGCTGGACTGCACAATAGATCTTCACCTTTAAAATTCAGCCCAAAAACACACTTTCCTAACCGATGCCTTATATCGAAACCAACGACATCAACCTACACTATCTTGAAGGAGCAAACAATGGCTCTCTACTCCTCTTGCTTCATGGGCTCACAGCCAATGCTCATGCGTTTGATTGTATCCGCGAAGCTGGGCTGGACGCGCATTTCCACGTTGTGTCAGTGGATTTAAGAGGTCGAGGATTGTCTGATCATCCAATTCTGCATTATAGCATGGAAGACCACGCTCAAGATATCCTTGGCCTAATGGAACACTTTAATGCTTCATCAGCAAATATTGTTGGGCATTCTTTTGGAGGCTTACTCGGCTATTATCTCGCGGCCAATTACCCCGAAAAGGTTCAAAAATTGGTTGCACTTGATGCGGCTGCGAAAATGAACCCACAAGCTGCTGAAATGCTTGCTCCTCGCCTCTCTACACTAGATATTCGATTTCCAAGTTTTGAGGACTATTTGACAGAGGTAAAAGCTGCACCCTATAATACCTTTTGGTCTGCGGCGATGAATTCCTATTACGAGGCTGATGTTCGTCCGCACGAAGAAGGCGGCGTGGTGCCTAGACCACAACTAGTCAATATTATTGAAGCAAGCATGGGCGTGGCGGCTATACCTTGGCCTGAATTGATGCCTGAGGTGCATTGTCCTGTATTATTGATAAATGCACCAGAGAACTACGCGTTGGGCATGCCTTTGTTGCCAATAGAATTAGCAGAAGAAACAGTAAAGATGTTGCCCAATGCGAAGTTGATGACGGTAGAGGGCAACCATCAAACGATGATGTACCGCAATGGGGCTAAACAAATAGAGGCCGCTGTGGTTGCGTTTTTAAACCCCGCTTAATCAGCGCCGGGGAAGGCTTGTTGCGTGTGAGCATTGCTTGGATAAAAGCCTTAGCCATACAGCTCCAAATGAATCTGCTGCTTATCATAGCCCAAAGCCAATAGTCTTTCTTTAGCCTCATCAATCATATTCTTCCAGCCGCAGAGCATAAAATGAGCTTCAGGCTCCTGTGCACAAAGGCCTTCATACACTTCATGAACATAACCTCGGTTGCCTTCCCAGTTTTCTCGGCTTAAGGTTGGATGATAATAAAAGTTGGGTAAGCTTTTCGCCAGCACTTCCATTTCTGTGCGATAAAGCAACTCTTGCTGCGTTCTTGTGCCAAAAACCAAATGAATAGCAGCGTGGTCTAATTGATGCTTTTGGATATACAGCAACATACTTCGGAAAGGCGCGATGCCGGTGCCAGTGCAAATTAAAAACAAGGGCTTGCTCAAATCTGTGGGCAAGACAAACAAGCCGTGCGGACCGCGAAGTGTAAAGCTGCTGCCTACTTTTATTTCATTGAAAATGTAAGTTGTCCCTGCTCCACCTTCCAGCAAAACCACTATCAATTCAATAAGGTTGCTCCCATCTGGCATGGAGGCAATACTGTAGGAGCGCCAGCGGCGGTTGCGTTGTTCGTGAATGGGCAAATCCAACGTCACAAACTGCCCGGGCACAAAATCAAATTGTTCGGTTTCGGGCAATTCAATAAAAATCCGTCGGGTGGCATTATTCACGCTGTCTATGCGTTTTACAATACCCGTTTGCCATTTTGGGAGCATAATCCGGGAGCTAAAATTGTACTAGTTTTTAGAAAGGTTGTCAAAAGCAAAATTGTACTTCGTACTGTATCTAGTGAAAGATACCTTGCATTTTTTGAACCGAACCAGATTCTAGCAAAAACTAGTTCTCCATATAAAAATCAGAATTTGTGCCCTGCTCAAATTGGGGGCAGCGAACTTTGTCCAGATTGTTATCCTTTTTAGGCAATTTTCCCCGGATATACACCGAGAATTCATAGCCACCTTTGGAGTTCAAAGATGGTTTTAAGGTCGAAGTTGTAATGTCGTAACTCATCGTAAAAGCATAAAGCCCATAGTCTATTTTGACGGTTGGGATGATGGCATCTTGCAAACGTGCGAAACATCCAACAGAAAACATAAACGGCTTAGGTGCGGAGGCCACGGTGGTTCGCCAACTTAACAAACCACCAAAAATCGTTTCCTCGTAAGGATCCTGATTGGCATAATTGCCCAAAAGCGACAAGCCAAACTCTTGACTTAATCTCATTCTGATACCAATATTCCCGGTAAACTTTGGATTGAGCCGAATAAAATTTTCATTGCCGTTAAAGGATTCTTGCGGGCGGGTGATGTGCCATGCAGCCGCACCGAGATAGTAGGCAACTTCCGAATTTTCCCCAAAAGTGCTGTTGAAGCTTAACCCAGCGGACACGTCGAAATGGTGGATATTTTGGAAGGCCAATTTTTCGCCTGTTGGTGCGTTCGGATCGTAAAATCCATAGAGATATTGATTATCCAGCGTCATTTTCCCGGGATCCATAGAGCGCTGCATGTAGCCTACCGCAAAGCCGGCTGAAAGGTAGCTGGAGTGCGCATCATTGAGGCCTTTATTGTAATTGATGGCAGGGGTGATGGTGAGGCTATTAAAATTGATAGAGCCCGCATGGTCGTAGGACACACAAAGACCATAGGACAGATAATCTGCTTGTTCCCTGTTTACCAATATCCGGCCTTCTGCCGAGACAATAGTTGTCTGAAAGGGATTGCTGATATTCCCCCATTGCGTGCGATAGTTGACACCCACTTTATAATCTCCGCTGAAAATGCCTGTGAGCGCGGGATTGCGGAGAATAGCATTCTCGTAAAACTGGGAAAAATGGATATCCTGTGCATTCCCTGCAAAAGCAATGAAGGAGAGCAGGATGCTGGTTAAAATTTGTTTCATACTACACGGTTTCGGGTGTCGAAATTTCAATAGTTCTTTGTATATTTTATATAAAAATATTTTATCGAATCAGCGAAATATTGCCCTTCACTTCCAATGGCGTGCCATTACTACAAACGGCGTTCAAGACCCAAACAAATACATCGGGCTTCAACTGTTGGTTTTTGTAAGTTCCGTTCCAGCCGGCGTTTTTATCGTTGAGCGGCATGTTCATCCTGTCGAAAATCAGTTCTCCCCAACGGTCATAAATTCGGAAGCGCTTAATCTCTGAAATGCCTTTTCCGTGAGGATAAAAGAAATCGTTCTCGCCATCAGCATTGGGGGTAAAGGTATTGGGCAACCAAAGTTGGGAGCCATCGCAACGGACATTTATCCGAATGGTATCAAATCCGG
>JBDTKK010000145.1:0-11293 GCA_039935335.1 Chitinophagaceae bacterium | reverse complement strand
AGACGGGAATCTGGCAGTGACACGGACAGTAGCAGGATTGACTAACTTATACAGGAATCTTGGCCATATCCAAAGTATGGGGAATTCCGCTATCGGCGGCGCATTCTCCTACACTAATACTGTTGGCGGTGACTTTTCCATGAACGGGAGCAATACTACTTTGTTGCCTATAGCAGGCACAGTGACAATCACTTCTACTTCTAACGGCGCCTTCCATATGTACAAGACCAAGAATGCCACAGCAGGCGGTACGGTGTCGGTAGTAAATTCTAATAATCTGGATATCCAAAATGATACGCTCAAAGCCGTAACTGTGGGCTTCACAGGTTACACAGGCCTTGCTCAATTTTTTAATAACTCATTTACCGGCAATACGACTATCACTGATGATGCCGCGCAGAACAATAACACCAACTTTATAGATGGCAACCTTTTCGCTGGCAACCTGGCCATCACACATGCATCTGTTGCTGAGATGGATCAGGGACGTGGAGCATCGGGTCCCGGCGATTATGTGACCGGTAACTGTATCATCTCGCTAAGCGGTATCGGCATTTTTTTTGCAGCTCGCTATGAAGACCTGAAAGTGGGCGGAAATCTGACAGTGAGCCGTACCACTGCGGGATATACAAACCTCTATGGAAATCTTGGGAAAAGCCAGAGCGCTGGAAATTCCGCGATAGGTGGCGCATTCTCTTACACTAATACTGTTGGTGGCGATTTCTACCTGAATACTGATAACAGCACTATATTGCCTATTGGCGGTGAGGTAAACATCGCTTCTACGTCCGACGGCGCTTTCCACATGTATAAGTCCACGAATGCCACCGCAGGCGGTGCGGTGTCGGTAGAAAATTCTAATAATCTAGACATCCAGAATGATACACTTAGAGCGGTTACGTTCGGCTTCACAGCCTATACTGGTCCATCTACAATCTACAACAATTCGTTTACTGGCAATACGACAATTGCAGATGATGCCACACAGAACAATAACACCAATTATATAGACGGTAACGACTTTGAGGGCAACCTTAGCATCACACACACCTCAATAGCCGAAATGGATCAAGGCTATGGTTCGGCCGGCCCAGGCGATCATGTGACCGGAAACTGTACCATCACACTTAGCGGAGGCGGCCGTTTCGTTGTAGCTCTTTACGAAGATCTGAAGGTGGATGGAAATCTGGCTTTGAGTCGCACTTCAGCAGGCTTTACTAACCTCTACCCAAATCTTGGCCATATTCAGAGTTCTGGAAATTCCGCAATAGGCGGAACATTCTCTTACACTAATACCGCTGGTGGTGACTTTTACTTAAATAATAATAACAACACCGTGCTGCCTATCCGGGGTATAATAAATATCGCCTCTACAGCAGCCGGTATTTTTAACATATACAAGACGTCAAACCTGCTTTCGGGAGGAGATATTTCCATTGCCAACGCAACAAGCCTGGATATGCGGAATGATAGCTTGAAGTCGAATGTTAACATTACTGACTATTCTGGCCCTCTCAACGTTTATGATAATTCACTTACAGGCACAACCGTCATTGCGGATGCGGCGGCACAGAATAACACAAACAACTATGTTGATGGCAATTTTTTTGCAGGCCGCTTTACACTTGTCCATAGCTCCGCCAATGCGGCGATTTATGATGGTTATGGCAGCCCGTCGGGATATGGTAATGTCGTAAAAGGCATAGACAGTATCGTTAATGTTACAGGCGCGGCCACACTATACGTGAGCTATCTACATCCCCACCGCGCCGACAGCACGTTTGTATTAAACAGTCCTGCAAGTACCACCACCATAAGCAGCCTCAGTTTCGGCGGCCGCACAGGCGGTTCGTTGCGCAATGTAGGCACGCAGGCACTCAGCATTCCATATGTAACGATGATAAAAACTGATAGCACTACGCTTACGCTTCAAGCGCCGCTTACTGTGACCAATACCTTCACCTTCACATCCGGTTACCTTGGCTCGTCAACTGCGAATCCACTCACGTTTGCTAATAGCGCCGTTCAAAGCGGCGCAAGTAATGCCAGCCACGTGACCGGTCCGGTTATTAAAGTGGGTGTCCAGGCATTTACCTTCCCCTTAGGCAATGGCACTTATTACAGCCCTGCAGGCATCACAGCACCAACAAATACCACGGATGCCTTTACAGCTCAATTTTATCCCATTCAGCCCAATCTTGCAGGATACGATTCAAACAAGCACGATGCCAGCATCAATCACATCTCGTTGCGGGAATATTGGATTATCGATCGCACAGCAGGTAGCTCTAACGTAAAGGTCGTTCTTGGCTATAATAGACCCGCAAGTGGTGCCGTCACCAACATGAGTCAGCTTACAATAGCGCATTGGTATAACAATGGCACACTCGCATGGCATGATGAAGGGAATAGCGGCACTACCGGCGTCGATTCAATGGGAACAGTGACCAGCAATAACACCATCAGCAGCTTTAGCCCTTTCACCCTAGCTTCTACCACCACATTGAATCCTCTCCCTATTACGCTCAGCGACTTTAGCGTTCGCCGCGACCAATCTGCCGCCTTATTGTCCTGGACGCTCCAAACGGGATATAATGTTTCAAACTTTGATATTCAGCGCAGTGTTGATGGCAGCAATTGGAAACAAATCGGGAATGTCCCAACCCTAGGGAATTTTACTGATCTACAAACTTATAACTTCTGGGATGCTAGCCCACTCTTAGGAAACAATTTTTATCGGCTGGGTATATATGACCATAACAACACGGAAAGTTTTAGTCCGGTACGCACGCTGTTCATGGATGGATTGACAACATCTGAGATTACGATATTTCCAAACCCGGTAAACACCGTGCTACATGTTATGGGGAGCATACGTGGGCTTACATTAACCAATATCGAAGGCAGAATAATTTACCGTGGAACTGGAGATATTGACATGAATGGAATACCTCAAGGAATGTATTTGCTGGAAGCACTTGACTTAAACGGTAACAGAACAGTCTTTAAGGTTCAGAAATTGTAAGATGCCTTTCTTGTTTAATTATGAAAAAGAAAGATAGCTGTCTGCTGAGGGGTTGGACAGCTATCACTTTTATGTTTGGAATTATTATTAAGAACAAGTTGGCAATGGTCTAATTTACATTACGTAAATAGTCCGCCTCATGCGGAGACAAAGTCGCTGTGGGTGTTTGCTGTAGGTCTGTTACTCAATTCTTTTGTCCGAACCTCAATGTCCCAATCTCAATGTCCCCTCGGCTGAGCCGAGGTCACCCCCGAAAAGTCGGGGCAGGTTCTGTAAGGGGCTATTTTCCCCCAAACTGTAAGGTGCTATTTTCCCAAATAGTCCGCCTCAGGCGGAGACAAAGTTGCTGTGGGTGTTTGTTGTGATTATTTGCTGACTGTCTATGTCTCTCGGTCGACTATTTTCTCCCACCACCCAACCCTTTCCCAAAAACACTCGTCTTATATGGGCAAAAGGTTGTTCCAAATCTCCAGCGTCAAAAACCAAACAATACCGTTCATTTACACAAAACCACTAGGTAACAAAATATGTTTCATCGGCCATTCTGGAACTCTTCGTTGAAGGTCGGAGACTGTGCTACCGCAAAAAGCACCAACAACGACGGAATTTTTAAATGCCGGAGAGCCATTCGCGTTTCGTATTTCTTTAACCTCTTTCGGTGGATTGGCATCCTCGACTGTCGTAGAGCCGTCCGCGTTTCATATTTCTTTAACCTGTTTAGGTGGGTTGGCATGCTCGACTGCCGGAGAGCCATTCTCGTTTTGTATTTCTTTAACCTGTTTCGATGGGTTGGCATCCTCGATTGCCGGAGAGCCGTCCGCGTTTCATATTTCTTTAACCTGTTTCGGTGGGATGGCATGCTCGATTGCCGGAGAGCCATCCTCGACTGTCGTAGAACCATTCGCGCTTCGCATTTTCGTAATCCGCTCTAGTAGAATTGAATTCCGGTGTGGTAAGCGATAACAAATTGTCCACGTCAAGCGGAGATAAAGTTGATGTGGGCGTAAAGCTGTGATTATTCGCTAGCGGTCTATTTCCCAATCTTTTCGCCATAGTTGGTAAGGCGGTTTCCCTCCACGGTTGCACGGTTCAAGACCTCAACAGTTGGCTGAGTTCTAACTTGGACATCGCTTTCGTAGTACAAAATAGTCCGTAACGACGGACACAAAAGTCGCTGCGGGTATTTGCTGAACCCATTCGTCATAGGGCTATTTCTCTCTGATGAGCCGAGGTCTCCGCCGTGGCGGACTATTTAAGTAATATAAATTAGAACATCGCCAAAAATTAGGTATCCGCCAGTAAACCGAAATATTCGTCATCCTCATTTTTACCACCATACCCTTTTTCAATATCTTTATACGTCTTAACGAATTCAATAGCGCTAATCCACTTAACCATTTTATATCCCAATTGATTTTCGACGCGCAATCTTAGCGGTGCACCGTGTTCTAATGGTAGTGGCTTATAATTCATTTCCCAGGCTAACAGAGACTTTGGTTTCAGGCAGTTATCTAATGATTCGGTATCATAATAAATTCCGCCATACAAACCTTCGCCAAACGAATAAAATACTACTGAGATCACTTCAGACTTAGGTTTCACCAGGTCAATAATTTTGCTAATGGGCACACCACCCCACTCCGCAATTCCTGTCCAGCCCTGTATGCAGCTATGCATATTAATACTTTCTTCCCTTTCAAACTTCTTTAAATCATCTAATGAAAGTTCAACAGGATTTTCGACCAGACCACTAATTTTAAGTTTATAATCTTTAAAATCGTTTGCTGCCAAATCTCTCCATTCCTTTGAAGTCGGCCTTTCTCCATTGGGCCAGAAATAGGGAGAGATATCCTTTTTGGTGTAAAATTTCCTTGGCTTAAATTTGTCAATAGTTTTACGCCATAGCGATACATTTATTATCTTCTCCAAGAATTGAAGTGTTCTTGGTTTTCGCCATGATATCCAATGGGCCAGCATATTAAACCCTATTACAAATAAGACGATGCCAATCCCTACCCACAATCCAGTTGACGACGAATCATTCGGTCTATTAAGTATAATATGATTCATGTTTTTACTAAGTCCAGTCAAGGCTACGAGTGAAACATGGACTATAATGAAAATTACATAAGCAAACATGATTAGGAAATGAAAAGAGCGTGCAGTCTGCCGATTAAAAAATAATTTAGGATACCAAGGAAAGCGGCTATCAATAGCGGGTGACATGGCAAGCCCGGTTAACATAGCCAATGGTGCCATCACAAATACGACTGCGAAATAAGCGAGTTGCTGCAAGGCATTAAAATGATAAAATCCGTTGGGCTCAACAGGCATATTAAAAGTAGCATAGTGTACAAATACATTCCAGCTATCGGGGATTATCTGCCATGAAGTAGGTACTAAACGCATCCACTGATTGGTATAAAGTAAAAGGAAGATGAAAATGGCTCCATTTAGAATAAAAAAAGGAACAGTAAGGAAATGCCATGATCTGGCTATACCCACGGTATGACGATAACCCGGCAAACCTACGAGAGGGCTTATATAACGCGAATCCTGCTTTGCAGTCCACACTTTGTCCAATGGAATCTCTTTCGGCGTAAACCGAATCCATTGGGTATCGGGTCCGCATCCATCATTCCAATACAATCTTGGGTGATCTACTAAAATAGAAAGCCCGCTTCTTATAATTAGAATCAGGAAAAAGAAATTTACCCAATGGCTAACACTGATCCACATGGGGAAACCTGAAGGCTGGCCCGGTAAAGCAACCGGAGAAAAGGATACTGACGGATCAGGAGGTAGTCCGAAAAATAAATATTGTATCCAAGCAATAGCAATAGATCCCACGAGAATCATCCCTATTATAATAAGCATGTATGGCTTTAGCCTTACATAAAAGCTCCTGTTATCAGGGTAATGCATTGCCTTCTCTGCGGGTGTAAAACGAGGAATCATAATTGAAATTTATAGCTTTTGTGAAAATGATTTAGCCGTAATAATTGCTTTAAAAAGAAATTGAATTGAGGCAATAGAGAAGACCGATAAATGAATAATAATGAAATCCCCATCTGGTCCGTATTAATACTTTGAAGAAAAACGAGTTTGCCAAATGCCACTCGTCGACCATCTAGTTGAATATCTAATATCTCTGTATAATAGGCTGATATAAGTCTTGCGATATTTAAGAGGATGTCTTGTACTGCAGGTTTTGCTACTAAAGGAGATATTTTCATTGGCTGTCCATTTATTCGTTTTGTAAAAATTCTTACCTGACTATCTATGGATGGAATAATCCATGTGCTTAAAATATTTAAAAGATTTTGAAAGAATATCGGCCGGTTGATTAGATCATACTTACTCAGTTTGATAACGTACGGCCACTTCTACAACCTTCTTCAGCGTAAGCCCTTGAAAAATGATGGAAAAGATGACAACGAAATAACAGCTTGAAAGAATTGTCTCTCTATAGGGAGATTCAGGAAGCATTAAGGCCATCGCAATAGAAATACCGCCCCGAAGCCCTGCCCATGTAAGTATAGAAAGGTTACTGAGGTTTATTTTGCGTAATAAAGCAACTGCTGGCAGCGTAACGCTTACGATTCTTGCAATGAGCAGGATTAATATAGAGATAAGGCCAGTAACCCAATGTTCGCGGAGGAAGAGCATCGTAACCAGTTGCAAGCCAATCATCACAAACAAAATAGTGTTGAGCAAATCATTGACCAGTTGCCAAACCTTTCCAAGGGATTGATCGGCAATATTCTTTTTTTCCACGCTCTTATTGCCAATAATTAAACCTGCGGTAACTGCAGATAAGGGAATAGATGCATGAAACTTACCTGCAATCACGGACATCCCTAACACTAGTGCGATAGAAATTAAGAAAATGGTTTGAAAATCTTTGATAGACTTAATTAAACGGTATCCTATAAAACCCATTATTAAACCGATAACTATTCCGCCCAACACTTCTTGTGCAAATAAGTGTAGTATTTGTACAAATGACGCACTCCCGGGGTTATTGGTAATTTCCAGGATAATGACAAAAAGTATAAGACCCACGCCATCATTAAATAATGATTCGCCCGAAATTATTGTATTAAGCCGCTGTGGAATTTTTGAATTCTTTAGAATAGCTGCCACTGCGATGGGATCGGTCGGGGAAATAATGGTGCCAAACAAAAAGCAATAAATAGCAGGCAAATGAATATTAAAAAGCAAGGTTACTAGGTAAAGCAATCCACCAAAAACACCGGTAGAAATAAGTACCCCCAGCGTGCTTAACAGAAACACCGGCAAACGTTGTTCTTTTAATTTTTGATAATCCAAATGAAAAGCACTGGCAAACAATAAAAAGCCCAACATAATATTCAAAAGCACTTTTGAGAAATCAATACTTTGTGCAAATGTTTCGACAGAATTTCTAAACCCATTGTTGGTCTTTCCTATTACTAATATAAGAATGGAGACTACTATGGAAATAATAACCAAACCTATAGCGCCCGGTAGCCTTATAATGCGCTCATTCAGATAAGAAAAAGTAGCACTGATAAGAATAAGAATTGTAACGACGGTTAATAAATCCATATAGGGTATTTGGTATCGCCTAGAATAAAATTAAAATCATTTTGTATGACTTGTCGTCGATTAGCTAGGACACTAATCGGGCTAAAATGCCGCTTGTTGACTGGAACAATAATATCAGGTAGCCCCGCATAATCTGCTGTTACAAGCCTCGGGATATTTACGAGTATATCTTGTTCTGTAGGTTTTCCTGCTAAAGGAGATATTCTCATTGTTTAATTTTCTTTAATTATTGTTAAATCAAGCCAACCACCCCTAAAGCCAGCCTTGTGTAAACCATTGACAACATAAGGGCATCTTTTCATTATATTCCAAATTAACCCTGATTTATAATTTTCAATCATAAGGATAATTGGCCCCTGATTTAACCCAAATTGCCATTCAGATACCCAGCCACTAGATTTGGAATCCTGCTCCCGAAACGATAAATTATAGCTGGCATCAAACCCATAATCATGATGTTTTTCGTATTCCTGAAGTTTCCCAATGGCGTGCCGCATGGTGCTGAGGATAACTTTTGGCAGAAACGGCAGAGAAGTTACAACGGCCCAGGGTGAAATCGTGCCATCATCCAAGCCGAATGGAGCTCCTCTTGCTATATAATCATAAAACTCTCTTTTAATACCATCAATTGTGAGGGTCGCCGGGCCGGGACCTTCACTAGCTGTGAATCCCCAACCATTTTCCCCATAATGGGGAAAACCCAATGGATTTTCTATGGCATATTGTTGCTGGATTTGAGTGGCACGACTACTATTTTCGAAATAATCAATACCAATCTTTCTATTCAAATCATCGTTGATACCCTTGCAATCCAACCATATTTGCGACATCTGGTGAATAAATAACGGCGCCGCATAGATACATTCGGTATCGTATATTTTTTTCCATTCAAACGTAGAAGTCCATTTCTTATATAGGGCGGGACTAACTGGAAACGTAGCTGAGCCAAGTGCGAGAATATAGATGAGATGCGCTTCACTATATTTCATATCCCAACAGGAACGAAGAAATCCTGCTTCCGGTTTCCAGCCGTGCGAAATAGAATCTTCGCCATTTAATGCCCATTGCCAATCTACACGCGCATAGAGTTCATCGGCATACATTCTTATCTCAATTTCGGATCTATCGTCACCCGTGAAATAATATCTTGCAGTCAATATCCCAGCTAATAATATAGCTGTATCTATCGTTGATAGTTCACATTCCACTGCACGCTTCCCAGTTTCCATGTCAAGAAAATGATAATAGAATCCCTTATATCCTGTTGCATCGGCTTCAGTGCCTTGTTGACTTTTATGGAGGAATTTTAGAAGGATAAGTGTTCTTTTGATGGCTTCAGCCCGTGTGATAAATCCTCTTTCAATCCCAACTATATAACAGCTTAATCCTATGCCTGTGGCCGCAATACTTGACGGTGATCCTGGTTCGGTTTTATCAGCTATCAGCCCGGTGTCGTCATTCACCTCTTTTAAAAAATAGGTAAAAGTTCTCCGTTGCAAGACATCGAGCATTTCATTATCTTGATCCTGCGGATTTGCGCCCTGCGATTCGTTCGGTTTTATAGTCTGTTTCATTCGGTCTCTATAGTTAGATAAGCTAAGCCTTGTGAAGGTACTGTTATCTCCACAAATACCGAGCCTTCATCCTGCCTGATGGTGAAAGGCTCTATTATAAGGGCGGATGCTAACTCCAAGGCGGAGACTTCGGTTGCCGTAAGGCTTCCCGGACTGCCCATATCTATCCATGTTTTCCTTGCATTACCATGTTCATCATCAATCTTTTCTATGAAGGAAGATTTTATTTTTTTAATATTATCCAATTGTACTTTTACGAATTCCGCTTTTATAGGATGAAGTGGCAAAGCCCAGTTGGTAATCAAAATATTTATGGTATCCATTTTACGCACTATCCAAACATCAACGGTTTCATGTTTCCCGGTTACTTTTAAAAGTTCATTACCAAGTCGGTGCAATAATTGAAAGGCGCGGTAGGCAGGTTTTGGGATTCCATAAATATTCATCAATCCGAAGCCACCGTGAAAAGGCACAGACGAAAAGTAATTCTCTTCAAAGATATCGGAAAATGTCCAATAACTGTATCCTTCTACAAGACCATTCGCTTCGATTACTGTTTTAAGGATGAAGCAGGCAGCGTAAGGCATATCATGAAGTTCATCAAAGGGGTTGGAGGAAGTAGCCCACTCCGTATAATACACTGGCCTATCACCTGCTTGGTTTCTTACTTTCTCTGCGTCATTTTGTAGCACACTTTGTTTGCTTTTAGAAAGTTGGGTAATCGTATCATCGCCCGGTTTGCCAAAAGCGTCTGTAGGATAATGGTGTGTGGAAATGAAGTCAAGAGGCACTTTATGTTCATTACAATAATCTATGAATTCAGTTATCCATGCATTATTGGCCGTAGCTGGTCCACCAACTTTCAAATTCCTATGTACACTTTTGATAACCTTGGAAGTATGGAGGTATAACTTAAAATAATCCGCTTGTGTACCTTCCCAGAATAGGTCAAGGTTTGGTTCATTCCACACTTCAAAAAACCACTGGCTGACTTCTGCTATTCCATAGCGCTGCACCCAATGATTTACCAGTTTCTTTATCAGTGTTTCCCAATCTTTATAATCTTTGGGAGGAGTAATATTTCCCTTGTAATGAAAAACAGTATCAAGGCCGGAAGCAAGTGAAGTTGGCATAAACGACAATTCAATAAAGGGGCGCATGCCTATGGAAAGTAAGAAATCGCAAATCTCGTCTGCATTGAAGAAGGAATAAACGAGTTCATTTTCATCCTTCACGAGTGTCCCCATATCGTCCGAAAGTAACCCATGAAAGCGCACATGCTTGAAGCCAAGCTCCCTACTACACTGGGTTAATTGTTGTTGCCAATCAGCACGCAATGCCATCGTTGCATGACCGCTGCCCACGGTATGTTCCCAAAAATGAGGTAAGGAAACGGATGCGTGATTGGCATTACATTTAAAATCAGCCTTTGACAAATCAACTTTCTTTTTCATCTTTTTAATAGAAGTTTTGAAAATTTTCTATCCTTTTATAGTGAACGAGATGCTTTTCCCGACGGCCAATGTACTTTCCCTGCAAATCGTTTTCAGGTCTTCTGGCATAAGTCTAAAAAGTGGTTTTGACTTTATTGCGATGGGCTGATTGCTGTCGAATTCACATGCTATATCCTTCCTTTTATCGTGGCTATAAATACAATTCATTAAATGCTTGGAAATGCTTAGTCCTCCATTGCAGCGTTGTATTGACCCTGACGAGCCAAAGCATTCAGTTTTGCTCGCATAAAAAGCGATTTTTGTGCTTTGGCTATATTACTATCTTCTCCTTTCCAAATTTCCAAAACCGGTTGCTGAAGCGCTCTTGCAAAAGAAAAGGAAACAATCCAGGGTAGATGATTTTTGAATTGTGTATGCATTGCATTCAAATGGGCGCTTGCGTCTTCTGGAGATTGGCCACCAGATAAAAATGCGATAGCGGACGTGGTTGCAGGAACAGATTCGAGCAAGCAATTTATAGTCATTTCGGCAACCTTATCAATACCGTTTCGAGTATCACTTTCTGTTCCTTCAATCACCATATTTGGCTTCAATATGATTCCCTCCAAATCAACTCTATATTGATACAATTGATAGAAAAGGATTTTCAG
>JBDTKK010000144.1:0-4384 GCA_039935335.1 Chitinophagaceae bacterium | reverse complement strand
GCTTACATCACAGGTCAAGTCATTTCTGTGAATGGCGGATTGTATTCTTAGGTCTGTTTTTCAAGAGGAATTCTCTAGAAAACATTTTAGCAAGGCAAGGAAATGCGGAATAAGGCACCCTGCGGTTCGTTGTTCAATACAGTAAACTTTCCCTTGTGCTGTTTCACAATTTTTGCAGTCAGAAAAAGCCCCAATCCGGTGCCTTTTGTCTTTCTCGTGGCTTCATCACCCACGCGATAGAACTTGGTCAACACTTTCCTCTTCTCCTTGTCGGGAATGCCATGACCATTGTCTGCTACTTCTAGCGTCAAATCACGTGTCCCCTTCTTCAATCGGATTTCAATAGGTGTCGCGTCAGGCGTGTATTTGATGGCATTTTCCAGCAGATTAGTAAGTGCCATTTGTAGTAGCATTCTGTCCCCTTCCATGGTGCATCCTGCTTGTATATCGGTGGTGATTCTGTTGGGATATCGTGCCAAATAAAGGTCTGCAGTGTCTTCCACCATCTCCGACAAGGAAAATTTCTCGTGAGTGGATTTGTATTGTCGCCCTTCAATCTGCGAGGTGATGAGCATGTTGTTGCAGAGATCGGACAGGCGATCGCTTTCTTGGATGCATCGGTTCAGTAAATGGTTCTTCTGCTCCTCACTCAATTGCCTTTTTTGTAGTGTTTGCAGGCTAAGTTTCATACCTGCTATTGGACTCTTAAGTTCATGCGTCACTGCGAGCATAAAATTCCGCTGCTGCCGCTGTAGGCGCACGTTTCGTTGCAAAGAGCCATAGACAATAACGGAGCCAATAAAAAGGATAAGCAACAACACACTGCCTTCACCGAAATACTGCTTATGTCTGCTTTGCAGGTGTTCATCCAGTTCGGTGAGTTCTCTTCTGTATTGTTCCGGCTGCGCTACGCTATCTAATTTTTGATGCAATGCAGCCCGCTCTGTATCGTAGATTATCCTGCTTTGCTTTTGCAAACTGAAGCCCCAGAAAATGAGTGCGGCAACCGTATAGAGCAGCAATAAGGTGAAGACGATGGTGAAGAAGCGCATAGCAATTTCAAAAGGCGTTTAATTTCCCTTTTTAAAGGGAGGAAGCTTTTCCAGTCGAATGCCCACCGTTAAAACTTCAGGTAAAGGATTGCGTCTCATATCCTGAGTAAGCCGAACAGTATAACGTCCTTTTTTTGGGAAAAATGCAGGGCGATCGAGAGAGGTTATGGGTACTCTTTGTTCAACAATCTCTCCCATTCCCCTACCCAGCCATTGTCCGGAAGACGCGGCCAGCGGCACTTCTACTCGAACCTTACCCCAAGTTGTATCGCCCGGTGCTTTGCTGTCCATTGTCAACCAAATGTTGGAAAAGGGATAAATATCAGTGTGGCGGATGAGCAATTGTATCTGATAAGCAGCGGCTGTATCATCAATATCAAAATGAAAAGTGGGTTGAAAAGAAGCTGCCCATGCGCCACCAGGGACAGCAAAATTCTCTTGAAATTGAGGAGAAGGCTTGCTACAACTAACAATTAGTAAAACCAGTGAAAGCACTAGAAAAGCTGACTTGTGTTTCCACCCAATAAACCATCGAAACGCCACCTGAAATTGTTTAATTTGCTTCATACTTTCTTCCCTGATTGCTGTATTTGTTCTGTGCAAGTTGCGACCATGCTTTGCAAAGGAAACGGATGCCGACTTGCTTTCGCCAATTATTCTTGAATTACTCAAAGCTAAAACCTCGATTTAAAGAACATTCAGCACCTGTTCTTTTGCTTTTTCCAATTCATCCTTCATCCCCACCACTATTTGTTGAATTTCCGCATCGTTGGCCTTTGCACCGAGGGTATTGATTTCTCGGCCTATTTCCTGAAGAATAAAACCTAGGATCTTCCCTTTTGCCAGTTCAGCCCCAACCAGCTTTTCGCGGAAGTATTTGATGTGCTGGAGCAATCGGGTTTTTTCTTCCGAAACGTCCATCTTCTCTAAATAAAAAATTAGCTCTTGCTCAAAACGGTTTGGGTCTTTACTTTCTATCGAGAGGGCTTCCAGCGCGGCATACAACCTTTCGCGCACGCGTTGCATTCTTCCGTCTTCCAAAGGTTGCAATAAGGAAACACCTGCTTCAATACTCGCCAACCTTTCCTCCAAATCTAGTTGTAATGCCGCCCCTTCTGACTTGCGATGTTCCGCGAGCTTTTCGGCAGCTTCATCAATCAAAGTTTTCAAAACAAGCCATTCTGCTTCAGGAAGAATCTCTTGTTCATTGCTAATCACATCAGGTAGCTGAAGGATGATTGGCAAGATGTCCGTAATCGGAAGTTGCAAAGTCTCGGCTAACGCCTTGATATTGTGGTAATGATTTGCTGCAGCTTCGGCATTTATTTTAGTCCGCTTCGTGCCGCCTTCTTCTTTAATACTGATGTTTAAATCGATGGTACCGCGAGAAAGCGTGGAGGAAAGTAGGCTTCGAATAGGGATTTCCCAGGCGCGAAGCATTGTGGGCAATTTATTCGTATTGGCCTCAAAGCCTTTACCATTAAGGCTTTTAAGCTCAACGACTATCCGGCGATTGCCGTTCATCGTCTCTGCGCGGCCAAAGCCTGTCATGGAGTAAAGCATAGAATTTGAATTGGACTTTAATTGATGGTGCTTAGATTTTTGTTTTCTCGTTTGCGCTTGTGGCGTTGCAAAGGAAATTCATAAAAAATAGGAAATCCCTTGTGCATCCTTGTGGCTTTCTGCATCTTCACCAAGCCCCGTTTCTATTTGGCTATTTTTGAAAGCCGTACCCGCCTTACCAAACGCTAAACTATGCGCTACGCCGCACTTGCCTTTCTTCTTTTCCTTTCCAGCTTTTCCTTTGCTCAGCAGGCCGATAATGGTCGTGCTGAATTAGAACGTCGCCGCCAATCTATCCTTGCTTCCATCCGTGAAAGCCAAGAACAACTTGCCGAAACCAAAAAGAATAAGAATACTACGATGAGCCAGCTCCGGGCGCTACAAGCTAAGCTGGACGCGCGTCTTCGCCTCATCGACAACATCAATGAAGAGATGCGGCAAATTGATGGTACCATTCAAAACTCGACGCAGGAAGTGGGAAAGCTTCGGAGCAATCTGGAAGTCCTCAAGATGCGCTATGCCCAAAGCGTACGATATGCGTACACCAGTCGCTCCTCTTCGTCGATGCTGGCTTTCTTGTTTTCCTCAACCGATTATAATGATGCCATGCGGCGGTTGAAATATTTAAAGCGCTACCGAACCTATCGCGAACAACAAGCCGATGAGATACGCGGCACACAGAAAAATATTGAACGGAAAATTGACGTTTTAAGCAATCAAAAAACGCAGAAAAACCTTTTGCTAGGCGCACAGGAACAACAAAAACAAGTGTTGCAACAAGAGACCGCTGAAACGAATGGAGTGGTCAAAGAACTAAAAGGACGAGAAAAGGAATTACTGCAAGACATTGCCAAAAACCAAAGAATTGCCAAGCAAGTGGATAAAGCAGTAGCCGCCATTATTGCTAGAGAAATTGCGGAACAAAGAAGAAAGGCTCAGGAAGAAGCACATAAAAAAGCATTGGCCGCGGCCGCTGCAAGAAAAGCTGAAGAACAGCGCAAAGCCGCTGCAGCCAACACTTATGGTGGCATGAAGGTAGCGACAGGGTCAAGTGCTAAAAAACCAACAACCGGACCAGAAAATGATGAAAAGCCAGAGGAAGTAAACACCTCGAGCATTACAAGCAATACAAATTCGCCTCGCAACAGACCTACTGCCGTAGCTGTTGATCTTTCCTTGACACCCGAAGCGCAAGCACTCAATAATTCATTTGCCGCCAACCAACGGAAACTTCCCTGGCCTGTGGAGCGCGGAACAATTACAGGCTACTTTGGCCCACACAAACATCCAGTGGCCAACGTGACGATTGACAACAGCGGTATTGATATACAAACAAGCCCTTCAGCCGCTGTGAGAGCGGTCTTTGAGGGCACAGTAACAGGGATATTTTATGTACCAGGCTCTGGGCAGAATGTGATTATCACGCACGGAAACTACTATACCGTCTATGCCAATCTCGCTTCCGTATCCGTGAGTAAAGGGCAAGACGTCCATACCAAACAAACTATCGGAACAGTAGGGAATAACGACGATGGCCTACCAACACTGAACTTTCAAATTTGGAAGGCAAGCGGCAATACGAGTAGAAAGCTCAATCCTTCTGATTGGATAGCCCGATAATGCTGTACCATGGAATCGTTTGAAGCCACTATTCTGAAGTTTGGTTCAATGGGTGAAAAGACTGGCTGGAGCTACATTGAGCTGCCGAGAGATGTGGTGGGACGCCTGATTCCGGGCAATAAAAAAGCCTTTCGAATCAAAGGATTTTT
>JBDTKK010000143.1:0-3166 GCA_039935335.1 Chitinophagaceae bacterium | reverse complement strand
CGAGTTTGATGCTCTAGATTTTGGTGCTGCAGAACAATCATACGTGCAAAGCTTTCGGCTTCTAGCTGAAAGATACTCTGGGACTGAATGGGAAGAATATTTAAGGCAATTTACGACCAAAGTGAGTGATATAAATCCTGTCGCGACACCTTATATGAAAGATTTGAGAACAGTTATGAGCCTTCAAATATATAGAGAACAAGCCTCCGCTATTACTAACAATTTTATTGATATAGACTTATGAGCCAAATCTTAGATCAAGAACTTGAAAAATTTCAAACCGAATTGGCAAAGTTGAGAAATGCTTCAACACTGCTTAACAACGCAAGGAAATCTGTTGAAGATTCTGCGGAGTTTTCTCAAAAATTGCTTGATGACCACGGAAAGTTATCGACTCTCTTGAATTCATTCATGAATGAAAAGTTGGCTGCCATTCAGCATTCCGAGGCTTCGTTTACAGAAAAAATCCATAGGCTCACCGATGAAAAGTTAGAAACCATTCAACGAAGTGAGGGCAGTTTTAGCAATAAAATAGATAAATTTGTAAGCAAGAAACTGGAAATCTTACAACGCAGCGAAGAAAATTTAAAAAATATAGCCAATTCTTTAAATAACGAGATTGCGAAAGTAAATGCGAGCTTGATAAAATCTGACCAGGAAATCAAAAAAGAGATGCTACTAAACAAGCAGCTTATCGAGCTTATAATCCATTCATTAGAAATTCAGTTTGAAAATATAAGAGAGCGGCTGGCCGGAGTGGAAGAAGGCTTTACTAATAAGCTATACAAAGCTTTCGAGACATCTCAAAGCCAAGCTTTAAAACAATATGAAGACTTGAAACAAACTGGAAATTCTAACGCTGATCTTATCCAGTCCAAATCACGAATTCAATTAGCGCTAATCATTGGACTTTATATCGCCATTATCGTTTTAATCTACTTGCAGCAGCGACATCCCTAAACCGTAGGCCTGGGGCATTCTTGCCGGCGGCGTAGACTATACAATACCAGCCCCATTGAAAACCAAAGACTAACCCAAACGATTAATACAATTCAAAAGAAATCGAGTGTTTGAATGTCCAAATAGATTTCCTCACCAGAAATAATAGGCACTTTTAGAATAGAGCAATTCATTTCCTTTTTCTTGTCGTTGATGTGATGTTCACGCACAAATCGGCCTTCGGAAGAAGATTTAGGCTAAGTTCTAATTAAGACATCGCCTGCGAGCAGTTTTGTAAGGAAAATGAGTGCTGTTGCTGCACTCAAGCAGGTTTTTAGCATAGTTTGAATCTTTTCGCGATTGTCTTTTTGCAGTTGTAGATAAGCGAACCAATTCAAATAATTGGGCAAATATTTAGTGGCTACGCCATTGAAGCGGTCTAGGAAATCTCTGGTTTGCTTGTGCTGATTGTTAACCGTTTGAAGGTGGATTTTACCGATTGGTCTTTCGGTTCTATTCTTTTTACTATTGATTCTTTTGTGCACCAAAGTAGGATCGGCTTTTGCAACAGCGTTATAGGAACTGGCTTCGTCAGTAATCAAAATTGTACCTGTCTCCAATCTGTTTTCCATTGACTTTTGAGCCTCTTCACCGCTTATTTTTTTCGCTGCAACTACGACTTGGATGATGCCAGAATCACGACTTACCGCTGTCACTACACTCACCTTTTCAGATGTATGGTTACGTCCATCGTTACCACGTTTGTGCGGCTTCCTATCCAATTTGCGCTGCCCTTTAAAGCTCTCTTTAAGCTGAAAATCATCACATTCTACCGTTCCTCCTATCTTTTTTGGTAAAGCAGACTCCAACGATGCCAATACTTTATGACGCCAGTCAAAAGAAGTTTGAATGGCAATACCAAGTTCTTTCGCCGACCTTTTTATTGAATACCCTTGCTCCATCAGCTTTAAATACGCCTGCCACTTATCAGTGCGCCGAATGCGGTATAAAGCCGTTCCATAATTGCTCTGAAAATACTTATTGCATTTATTGCAACTAAACTTCTCAATCCCTTTGGTCACCCCGCGCCGAATGGTTTTGTCTGACTTGCAATGCGGACAAACCATATTCCCAACACGATTCTCACTAAGGCTTTTATTAAGTTCAGCCATCAGCCCACTTCGACTCTCCCAGGATGCCTCAATTGCCGATAATGCCAACCTTTTTTCATCTCCACTCAACTGTTCAAACGCTAATAATACTATTTGATGGTTCATGAAATAAAGGTACGTGATTTAAATTAGAACACCGCCATCTTTTATTAAAGCATATGCGGTATGTCCGAAGCCAATGTTGGATATGAGAAAATCATTGTTCTAATATCATTAACCTTCATCTTTGTTTTTATGGCCATTGCAAAGATATTTATTGTTTCTTCTGTATGCGGTCCGATTAAATGCGCTCCCAAAATTGTTTGAGTTTCTTCGTCAATTATAGTTTTGAATGCATATTCGGGGACGTTCAATCGTTTGGCATTAAACCAATCGCCAACCTCTTTATAATTTATCCGAATATTGTATTTCAGCTCTTTCGCTTTAGATTCAGTATATCCAACAGAAGCCATAGTTGGTAAAGTAAAAACTACCGTTGGCATTGGTGGATAATTTATTTTTTTATGATTATCTTTAATTATATTTGAAGCAACTGTATGACCTTCCAAAACTGCAACAGGCGTTAAAGGCAAGCCTTCTGAATCTGCTGCATCCCCCGCCGCATAAATATGTGAATTTGAAGTACTTTGGAGGTATTTGTTCACTGTAACACCTTTATTAGTAAAGGCGATGTTCGCTTTTTCTAATTCCAAATCGAATATTGCTGGTGGTCGTCCGGCAGAATTAAAAATAGCTTCGGCTTCAAAATATTCTGTTTTCTCCGCGGATTTACCTTTCACTCTATACTTGTTATCGGTTTTTTCAATAGCCGCTACTTCCGTTTCAAGAATAAGTTTTATTCCTAATTTTTTTGTGGCTGAAACAAGATGTTTTACAATGTCTTGTTCAAAATTTTGTAAAGGATTTTTTCCACGATGAACAATAGTTACTTCTGCTCCACATCTTGCTGCAATATGTGCGAACTCAAATGCAATATATCCACCACCAATGAATAATAAAGATTTGGGTAAATTTTCCAAGTTCAAAAAATCGGTACTGGATTTTGCAAAATGACC
>JBDTKK010000142.1:0-11827 GCA_039935335.1 Chitinophagaceae bacterium | reverse complement strand
CAAAACAGAGTTTCATTGCTACGATACACAACTTTTGCGACAGCCAGTTGGCGCATTATGTAGGCAATCAATCTGCTCTTGGTTTGCTTCGGGCCATGCTGTTGGGTGATGAACAAGGCTTTGACCCCGAGCTACGACAAGCGTATTCGCAAACAGGAATTATTCATATCGTGTCTATTTCTGGCTCGCATGTAGCCATGATGTTCCTATTGATTTCCGCTATTTTGTTTTGGCTTCGAGGAAGACATGCGGATTGGATAAAATACCTGATTGGCCTAACCGTTGTTTGGCTCTATGTATTAGTGGCTGGTGCGCCGCCGTCCGCCGTCCGGAGTGCAGTAATGTTCTCTATTGTCGCGCTAAGCGTCATAACAGCGCGAGAAGGGCAGGCACTCAATACATTGATGGCGGCGGCTTTCATTTTACTGGTGGGCAGACCTCAATGGCTCTTTGCCCTAGGTTTTCAGCTTTCCTTTCTCGCGGTTTTAAGTATTCTACTCTTCTATCAACCTCTTGTTCGCTTGTGGCCGCAAAATAATAGGCTGGCAAAACACCTTTGGCAAGCAGTCTGCGTTTCTTTTGCAGCCGAAATCTTGATTGCACCTCTCGTAGTTTATTATTTCCACAATTTCCCTGTGTCTTTTGTAGTGGCAAATTTGGTTTCCTCAATAGCTTTGGGTTTATGCACGCTCATCGGCGGCGTAGCAGTGATTGCCCTTTGCTGGATTCCACCAGTAGCAGGCTTTTTGGGAGAACTGATAGGCATTTTGGTAGAAGGTTTCAACAAGTTTATCATTGTGCTCCAAGGAATAAATCCGCATTCTTTTCAGTTTTTGCAAATTTCAGTTGGAGAATTATTGTTGCTCTACGTCGTTATCATTTCACTGGCTATTTGGTTATTATTGAAAAAGCCCAAAGCCGTACTTTTTGCTTTGCCCGCATTATTAATGTTCATTTCCAGCATTACTATCAATAAGGTTTTGGCTTGGAAGAGCAATCGGTTAATTGTTTATAATAATGGCAAACAAGCGAGTATTGAACGAATAGGGGGCGGATATTTCCTGCCTTATATTTCAGGCAGCGATGAAAGCTATTATTCCAAAGCGGCGCATACTGGTTATTATTCCTGGAGAAAAGTTGGCCGGGATTCAAGCTTCAACAATTACTTCTCCATAGCGGGGAAAAATGTCTTGATTTTGAGCGACTCAACAGCCAATCAATTTAACGGTGTTTTACCGGTGGATATTTTAATTTTAGCCCGACCATTACGCCAAATGCGCGTTCAGACTGCGTTTCAGGCATTTCAACCCAAAGTAATAGTATTGGCACAGCGAGTTTCAGCCTATCAATTACGACGCTGGCACGATAGCTGCATAGCTCATCAATGTCGGCTCTATAATGTGGCAACCGGCGGGGCATTTGTTTTGGAATAATTTCATCGCCCTATCGCCGCCATATCATTTTGCCTTTATTCTTTAATTTTCATTTGAAAATAATATTATGATGAACAAGTTTTTTTCCATTACCATTGTAAGTCTAATCGTGTTAGGCTCAAGTTCCTGCGTATCCAATAAGAAGTTTCTCGCGGCACGCACGCAAGCCAAACGCGACAGCCTTATGCTTGCTGCTCAAATTGCAGATCGGGACGCTAAGCTTGGGCAAATGTCGGGCAAGATTGACCAGTTGAAAGCCAGCGGCGATTTTACGAATACCCAACTCAATCAGAGTCAGGGCGAAGTGGCCAAGCAACAGCAAACGCTCAGGGATCAGCAAGCTAGAATGGAGCAACTCCAAGCTTTAATTGAACGCCAAAAGCGCGCCACTGAAGCCTTGAGAGCTAAGATTGCGGATGCGATGAAGGGCTTTACGAGCGATCAACTTTCGGTATTTTCCAAGAATGGCAAAGTGTATGTGAGTATGGAGGAAAGTCTGCTGTTCCCCAGTGGAAGTGCCGTCGTTAATCCGAAAGGTAAAGAAGCTTTAGGCACTTTAGCGACAGCGTTAAATCAAAATCCGGATATAAACATTATAGTGGAAGGTCATACTGATAGTGTGGCGATTCATACCGCTATGTATCCCGACAATTGGGCTTTGAGTGTGGGAAGAAGTACGGCTATTACTCGTGTACTTACAAAAGATTACAATGTTGCACCACAGCGCATAACTGCTAGTGGACGAAGCCGATTTGAACCTGTAGCCGATAATGCTACTGCGGAAGGTAGAGCTAAAAACCGCCGGACAGAGATTATCTTAGCACCGAAACTGGATGAATTGATGAATTTGATACAGGGGTAGGCGGCACTTTGTTTTTTAGTAAATTTGGCTTGAAAGGCGAATTGTTTTCAGAGATATAAACGTATAGGAAGGAGCAGCAAACTTCTTCCTATGTGTTGATGGTTAATACTTTAGGCAATGGCTAATTCTCACAAACCAATTATTCTCACCAACGTTCAAATCAAAGATATCGCTCAAGATTTTGATTGCGGCTTTTGTTGTTATATCCACAAAGAATCAGGGAAGATAATAACCATACCGGACATGCCCCAGATGTACGACATGGATGTAACTCCATTTGAAGAGGATTTGGATGAACTGGAGGAAAACATGTTTGATTATTTTGAGATTGAGCGCATGACGAGTCATGACAGCTTCGAAGTAATGGAGCAATTTGCGGAACAGGTAACCAATAATAGATTACAAGATCAGCTTTTTAATACTCTCAATCAAAAGAAACCTTTCAGTAAATTCAAATTTGTTGTTGAAGATTCTGGCTCTTATCGCCAGGAATGGTTCGACTTTAAAGCAGCAAAACTCCAACAATGGGTGAAGGGAAAGGTTGACAGGTACAATCGAGAAATGGATACCTTGGATGAACTGGAAGACTAACGTCTGCCTAATCCCTCGTCCTCTTCCACCCCTCCTTCCGCTCGTGACGCTTTTTTGCTCGCTTCGCTTCTTTGGGCGCATAAAGTGGCGCATAATACTCATCGATGGCTATATCTGCACCCTCCATCACGTCTTCCGGCTCGCTCTTTCTGATGAGCGTATCGTTCATGTAGTACAGATAAATCGGATCCTGCTTCGCCTCCATTTTCCCAACTAGATTGTAGCGATAAACCTCGAGTTTGCCTCGACTTTTATTCATCTCCGCAATTAATAATTCACTGCGACCGGGCTCTTCTTGTAGCACTTCCTGATGCGTCATGCCAGGCTCATAATGAGATTGTTTGTGCTTTTTTTTCTGCGCAAACGTGGTGGTAGCAAGCAATAGAAAAACAGAACAAAGAGTGAGTGGCTTAATCATTCGCGAAAGATAGAAATTTTCTGCGGCTTCTAAAAAAATGCCGTCATTTCATTCGATATTTTTCGCGCCAATAGGTCAATCAAGCTAATCCGTCGGAGGCTGCGGCAAACAGGCTTAATTTTGAACGCTTAATTAGTAGAAATGGACTTGAATGGATTGTATGAGCGGGCACTTGCCGGCGATTTCTTGACGGTGGAAGAAGGTGTTTTTTTATTCGCAAATGCACCCCTTGCAGAATTGATGTTTGTGGCTAATGAACGCCGTAAAATTGCGGTGCCTCACGGCAAAGTAACTTGGATAATTGACCGCAACATGAACACGACTAACGTGTGTGTGGCCAACTGTAAATTCTGCAATTTCTATCGTATTCCCGGCCATCCTGAAAGCTATGTAACGGACATAGAAACCTACAAGGAAAAGATTGAGGAAACCTTCCGCTATGGCGGCGAACAACTGCTGTTGCAAGGCGGCCATAACCCAGAATTAGGCCTCGATTATTACACCGATTTATTTAGAGAATTAAAGCAGCTCTATCCCAATTTAAAACTCCATGCACTCGGCCCACCAGAAGTAGCGCACATCTGCAAAGTGAGTAAAGTGAGCCATCGCGAAGCCTTGCTGGCTTTGAAGGAATCAGGAATGGACAGTATGCCCGGCCCCGGCGCAGAAATTCTTGATGATCGTGTTCGTCGCCTGATTTCGAAGGGAAAATGCGGTGCGCAAGAATGGCTCGACATTATGCATGTAGCCCATGAGATAGGATTGACCACCACCGCAACCATGATGTTTGGCCATGTGGAAACCGTGCAGGAACGCATAGAGCATTTAGTAAAAATCCGCGAAGTACAAAGCCGCAAACCCAATGGTGCCAAAGGTTTCATCGCCTTTATCCCTTGGACTTTCCAAGACGTAGATACCCTTCTACAACGCATTCGGGGTACTAAAAACCTGACTACACCAGAGGAGTATATCCGCATGATAGCCATGAGCCGCATCATGTTACCAAACGTGCAAAACATCCAGGCTTCCTGGCTCACGGTGGGGAAATCCGTAGCGCAAATTTGCCTCCATGCAGGTGCCAACGATTTCGGGTCAATAATGATTGAAGAGAATGTGGTGAGTGCCGCCGGTGCGCCGTATCGCTTCACCGCCAAAGGCATTCAGCAAGCTATCAACGACGCTGGTTTTCCTGCACAACTTCGGACGCAGCAATATGAATTCCGCGAGATGCCGGCGGTGATGGAAGAGCAGGTGATAACGTACTAATTAAAAATGCAAAAGGTTTAGCATAATTGAGTGCATGCTGGCTTCAAACCTTAATGCTTTCTTAGTGTACTTCGTGCCTTAGTGGTTATGATTCCCAAGACTCAATGCTCTTTAAATTCTTTCTCCCAATTTCCGTGAAACTCTGTGGCTCTGTGTCTCCGTGGTGAATTTTTACTCCGGTTTCTCCTTCGCTTCGCCACCCACGCCAAACAATTTATACGCTAAAGAAACCCCCGCATCATCAGGCTTTGTATAGCTAAAGGTCTGCTCGGGCACCACAAAGTTTCCCAGTTCATCCAGCGAAGAATAGGCCACCATCTTCAAACCTCCTTTTGTGAAAAATCGAAGCTGCGCACGGATATTTGCTCCATTGCCCGGAGTAAAATCAATATTGCAATCCTTGAGACGCGCTACCACAGCGGCATCGGGCGTGCCAATAACCTGTAACTGCATTTTCATCTTCATGCCGGAGAAGGGAGTCAACTGCGGATAGATTTTGAAAAGCTGGTACAGCCACGCATCTCGTTCTTTAGGCTTATCTAGCCCGTCGGCACACTGGGCGAGCGTTTGATAAGCTCGCGCAAGGAATAGTTTCTCGTATGTCAGGTCTATATCCGGATCGGCAATAATGGCCGTAAGCATATCGTGCGCTACTTTGAAATCTCCTTCTTGTGCATGAAGTCGGGCAACAAGTAAGTTGAAGTATTTCCGAATCTTAGGACGAGGGTCTGTCTTCGCGCTTTCAGAGAATTTCTTGATGAAATATCGACTGGAGAAATTGCTGACGAGGTCATAAACTTCATCCCAACTAATCGTGCTTTCTGTAGAAAATAGACGGTAGATAACTTGGTCACGTTCGGGGTTTTGAGCAAACTGATTGATGATGAGAAAAGCCTGCAAATAGCGTTCTGTAGCGAGTTTCACCATATTCACCATCACGCTCGGCGAGTACCACCAACCCGCATTTTCAAAGCGTTGCATTTCAAATTGCGCTTCTTTGGTCATCAGTTTATTGAGCTGGATGGAGAAGTCGTAATGGCTTTGCCCGAGCGTGGTGCCGATGTGTAATTCTTTGAATCCTGCTGCTCTATCAATGTGACGAATACTCTCTGAAATTTGGCCATCATAGAGAAGGCATCGCGCCAGCGCGATATTGTACCAGCCAAAGCCTGGTGTCGAGCCATTGGCCTGAATCTCCTCTTTCATGCGCAGTTCTCCCGTCTTGGGCGTGCCTTTATAGATGTCTAAAATGGAGGAATAATAGACATATTCATGCAAGCGTTTATCGCCGACATCCTGCAATTGGGCGAGCTTATATTCCGCTTCTGCCGTTCTGAAATCGCCGCAAACTGATTTGAAGGTTGCGTAGTTGTTGTGCGGAAAAATGGGGGATTCGCGGAGCTTGTTGAAGTACTTTTCTGCCGAATCAATTTTCAAAGCGTACGCAAAAAGCATGCTCTTGTAATGATAAACACCGAGATAATCGTTCTTGTCGTAGCCAGGGTTATAGACTCCAACATTGAATTTTTCATTCCGCGCTAATCGGCTCAAAGCTGTGTCCAGATAGCTGTTTGCAAGTTTTTCGTTTTCATCAATGGAGTTTTTGAGGAATGAATATTTGGCGTGAGTGTAAAAACGATTGCGGTGCGTTACCCACATCATGTAATCGTACGCATCAAAAAATTCCCGCTGAAAATTCCATTTTACATACCGACGCAGCAGTGCATATGCTTTTTCTGGCTGTTCTGTATTGAGATAGCATTGGTTGAGATAATTAACAATAATGGCGTAGTCAATTTGCTTTGGATAAACATTGACGTACTCCATCACATTGTGGGTGCGGGTAGCCAGCTCTGGACGATAATCCCGCTCGATCTGCCGCAATGCCCGCTCCAGAGGCTCTTCAGCATTTCTGAAGCCTACAAAATCGGCTGCATGATTGTACTTGTACGCCCCTTCATACATCCAGCCAACGTAGTAGCTGCTATCTATCCGGATGAATTCACGGGAGCGTGGAAGGGCATCATCGCTGTTCATGTTGGTGCCCGTACGTTTAGCATCTACTTCATAGCGCAATGCTGGATTGCCCACTCGCCTTGGCGGCTTTGGCATCATGAATTGCGGCTGCCCTTGTTGATTATTTTGCTGCGCAGAAAGTCCCAAGCTACCGAAAAGCAGTAGGAAAAAGGCACCGTATTTCAGAATCTTCATGGGCTACTATTATAGGCTACAAGTCGCAGTGGGAAAGGCTTTAGGAAGAAATCTATTTTTGAAATCTAAAACAATCGAAGCTTCGCCAGCCGTTCTGTTTCTTTATTAATAATGTTCTGTAAAGCATTGGCTTTACCATCTTTGTTTCTATAAATAAGGCGATGGTCTAGCACGGCACGACCGATGTCTTTCACGTCATCTTCTATCACAAAAGTTCTGCCTTTTACTAGTGCATAAGCACGCAAACATTTCAGGAAGGCAATGCCGCTTCGGGTAGAACCTCCAAGTGAAATATCTGCATGCTCGCGGGTGGCACGCACGATGTTGCTTACCCCCTTTAATATCTCTTCGTGGACATGCACTTGCCCTGCTTGCTTTTGCAATTCCAGCACATCATTCAAGGATAAAACCTGCTCCCCAGAAATAAGATTTTGAGCAATCTCTAGATACTCACGATAGATATTTAGCTCTGTTTCTTCATCCACATAGCCGAAGAAGATTTTCATGTAGAATCGATCCAATTGTGCGGCTGGCAAGGGATACGTGCCTTCCATCTCTATCGGATTTTGCGTAGCAATAGTGAAGAATAGTTGCTCCAGTTGCAGCGTAGTGTCACCCGACGTTATTTGATTTTCCGCCATTGCCTCCAGCAAGGCGCTCTGTACTTTAGGAGAGGCTCGGTTAATCTCATCTGCCAGTAAGATATTGCAGAATAGCGGTCCTTTTTTAAAAACAAATTCTTTGGTACGATCGTCAAAAATATGAGAGCCAATCAAGTCCATAGGCAGCAAATCCGGAGTGAATTGAATTCGCTTGAAAACTACGTGATGATGTCCCTTTGTCCCAGCGATGCATTGGGCTAGAGTCCGTGCCAGTACAGTCTTTCCTGTCCCGGGATTGTCTTCCATCAAGATGTGTCCTCCAGCTAACAGTGAGGTAATGACGAATTCAATTTGCTGGCGCTTTCCGCGAATGACGCGCTCCATCGCTGTGATGAGTTGTGCGATGCTTTGTGTAGCGTCGAGGATGCCTGGGTTTGTTGTGGCTATGGTAGATTCCATCGTTTGAATTAAGGCAATGAAATAAGCGAAAAGTCCGTTGTCAACGCTTGTTTTGGCGGGTAAAGCTTTTATAAAGTTTTTGCTCCGTCTCTTATATCATCCACCACGCTTGGGTCTAATAACGTTGAGGTATCGCCCAAATGCTCCATTTCACCTTCTGCAATCTTTCGTAGAATGCGCCGCATAATCTTGCCACTTCGGGTTTTGGGCAGGCCTTTTACAAACTGAATTTTGTCCGGTTTGGCAATAGGGCCAATCATTTCCATAATACTATCGTTGATAGCATACCGCTCGTTATCAGGAATCACAGAGTCATTTACCAACACGACAAAGGCATAAATTCCCTGACCTTTCAGATCGTGCGGAAAGGGCACTACGGCGCTTTCTGCTACATTCTCCTGCATGTTGATGGCATTTTCCAGTTCGGCGGTTCCTAGACGGTGTCCACTCACATTGAGCACATCATCCACGCGTCCTGTGATACGGTAAAGACCATTTTCGTCGCGCAAACATCCATCCCCGGTAAAGTAAAGCTCAGGGTAGGTGCTGAAGTAGCTCATCCGGCAGCGTTCGTGGTCTCCCCAAGTAGTGCGGATCATGCCCGGCCAGGGGAATTTCATACACAGATTTCCGCTTACATTATTGCCCTTCAATTCATCGCCGATTCCATCTACTAAAATTGGTTGGACACCCGGAAGTGGTAGCGTTGCGAAGCTTGGCTTTGAAGGAGTGATGCCTGCAAGGTTGGATATCATGACACCACCAGTTTCCGTTTGCCACCAAGTATCTACAATGGGGCATTTTCTTTTTCCAATGTTTTCGTCGTACCAATGCCAGGCTTCTTCGTTGATAGGTTCTCCCACGCTTCCTAAAACGCGTAAACTGCTCAAATCCTTTCCCTGCAAGGGTTCTAGCCCATGACACATCAAGCCGCGAATAGCAGTGGGCGAAGTATAGAGGATAGAAACCTTGTGCTTTCCTACTATTTCCCAGAAGCGCCCTGCATCCGGCCAGGTCGGTATTCCTTCAAAAATTAAGGACGTTGTTCCCGCTAAAAGTGGTCCGTAGATGATGTACGAATGCCCCGTAACCCAACCAATATCTGCTGTGCAAAAATGAATGTCATTGCTCTCTATTTGGAAGACATTGACGAAGGTGTATCCAATCCAAACCATGTAGCCGCCGCAGGTATGCACCACGCCTTTTGGCTTACCCGTACTACCGGAAGTGTAGAGTATAAACAGCGGATCTTCGGCATCCATTTCCACTGCGGGAAAATCTGATTTCCCGCTCGCTCTTACCTTTTCTATTTCGGAATGCCACCAATAATCGCGGCCTTCCAGCATGGAGATTTCGGAATGCGTTCTGGCATAAACAATAACCTTTTTTACCGATGGACATTCATTTAAAGCCTCATCCACCAAGGGTTTTAGGGGAATTTCTTTTGCTCCACGATAGGCACCATCGCAAGTAATAACGGCAATGGCTTGCGTGTCTTGAACTCTGTCTGCAATGCTTTTTGCAGAGAATCCACCAAAAATCACAGAGTGGATGACACCAACTCGCGCACAAGCAAGCACGGCAATTTCCAGTTCCGGAATCATGCCCATGTAGATGCAGACGCGGTCACCCTTTTTGATGCCATGGTTCTGTAGGACGTTTGCTAATTCACAGACTTGTTGATGCAGTTCTTTGAAAGAAATGCTTCGAGATTGCTCTTCTAGATTATTTGGCTCCCATATAATTGCGGGCTTATCACCGATGGTTTCGAGATGGCGGTCGAGGCAGTTTTCAGTGATGTTGAGTTTGCCACCTTCGAACCATTTTATCGAAGGTTCTGTGAAGTTCCATTCAAGGGTTTTCGTCCAGGGTTTGCGCCAGCTAAAGCTTTCCGCTATTCGATTCCAGAATGCTTCTGGATAGTTTACACTCTCGGTATAGGCTGCGTCGTACTCTTCCCGACTATTTATTTTGAAAGAAAAACTCATAGCCACACAAGGTAGAAATAGTTGCAACAACCGTTGCTGTTGTAGCAGCAGCAATCAATTTTTACCGCGATGAATTGCTTGGCGGAGTTTAATGCCCATGGCCGTCAATACACTCTTGGTATTCGCATTGCGCTCTACGTAATAAGACGCATCGGTAATGGCCTTTATCAAGTCGATATAACAGGAAGCAGCGAGTTTTTTTGCCGCCAGCTTCCCAATAAATTCAGCTTCTCCCGGAGCGAATTGGGAAAGTGCCGACGGGATGTGTTGTGCACGCAGACTGCCTTCCAGCACACTGAGCATGTAGCCTAAGATGTTTTTGATTCCTTCTCGACCCGCTTTCGCCCATTCCTCTGAAAATTGTACGAGGCCAAGTCCGTTATTGGTAAAAAGGGCGTTAAACAATGCCTTAACCGAAGGGAGTAAATCGTTCTCCAAATGGGCAACCAGCCGGAGTGCTTCCGAGAAAGAACCTTCTGCAATTTGCCCTATTTGTAAGGCTTTGGTTGGTGTGCTCAATCCGCGTGATTGCAAGGCTGCGGCTATTTCTGAAGGCGCAATTGGTGGTAGCCGAATAAGCTGTGTGCGCGAGAGAATAGTTGGTAAAATATCCTCCACATCTTCTGCAACAAGAATGATGAAAGTGCCTGCAGGCGGCTCTTCTATGAGTTTCAGCATGATGTTGCCATTCTTGCTAAGGTATTCTGCACGCCAAACAATTTGAATTTTCGAACCGCCTTCGTAGGATTTTAAATTGAGCTTGTCGATGATTTCGCGGCATTCTTCAGCCGATAGATTACCCTGCTTATTCTCAGCTTCTATCAATTGCAACCAATCGTAAACGCTGCCATAAGGCGTGTCATGCACGAAGGTTCTGAACTCTTTGCTATAATCGCGGCTCATCGCCGATTTGCCAGTTTTTCCAGTAATTGTCGGAAATGATAGGTGCAAATCCGCATGCTCCAAACGTTGTACTTTCTGGCAATTGGGGCATTGACCGCAGGAGTCAGTCGCTTGTTTATTCTGGCAAAGAATGAATTGGGAAAGTGCAATGGCAAGCGGCAGTCCGCCGGTGCCTTCCCGCCCCAAAAGCAGCATGGCGTGCGGCATACGGCCATGTTCCCACATTTTTATGAGGTTCTCTTTTGTGGCTTGTAGGCCCACTATTTCCTGAAAACGCATTGGGGTAAAGTTGCTGCCGCAAAGGCAATTTTTTGAGTAAAAGGTTTAACGGTTACAGTGCCAATTCTGCATAGACAGGGCAATGGTCGGAATGCTTAATATCGGGATAAATGGCCGCAGCTTTCAACTTGTCTCGAAGCTCTTCTGCCACACTGATATAGTCTATCCGCCAGCCTTTGTTGTTGCCTCTTGCGCCTGCGCGGAAGGACCACCAACTGTATTTGTGTGCTAATTCGGGATAGAAATACCGGAAGGAATCGACGAAGCCAGCATCAAAGAATTTGTCCATCCAGGCACGTTCTTCTGGTAAAAAACCGCTGCTGGTAAGGTTTGTTTTAGGACTGTGGATGTCGATTGCGCGGTGGCAAATATTGTAGTCGCCACACACAATAAGTTTAGTTCTTGTCTTGCGCAGCATATTGATATAGTCAAAGAATTCGTCCAACCATTGGTACTTGTATTGTTGCCGTTCATCGCTGGAGGAGCCTGAGGGAAAGTAGGCACAGAGCAAGGTTGTTTCGCCAAAATCCGCGCGAATAATCCGCCCTTCCGCATCGCTTTGCATGATGCCATTGCCGTATTGTACGAAGTCGGGTTTTATTTTAGTGAGAATCGCAACGCCGCTGTAGCCTTTCTTTTGCGCGGAATAGAGGTAGGTGTGATAGCCCAATGCTTCAATTGCAGCCATGTCAACATCGCTTTTCAAGGCTTTGATTTCCTGAAGGCAAATAACATCGGCGGGGTCGGTGGCGAGCCATTCGATGAACCCTTTGGAGATAGCACTTCTGATGCCGTTGACGTTGTAAGAGATGATG
>JBDTKK010000141.1:0-8157 GCA_039935335.1 Chitinophagaceae bacterium | reverse complement strand
GCGATTGATATAGTTTAGAGGTATCTAACATCTTTAAACACATCGTCTGCAAGCCATGTTCGAGGTAAATATAAAAATCATTAGCGAGCTCAAAGCTTTTTTGTCTAGTTCTGCATCAGAATCTTCGCTTTTAGCGTTGATGCGTAATTCTGATAAGGCCTTTACACGCAATCGCAAGCTCACCTTCTGTCGCACTGTACTGTTGATTTGTAAGCTTTGTAAAAAGACGCTCAGTGTAGAGCTAGACCAATTCTTCGAAAAAGATCTCGGACTCGGATATTCCTGTAGTGTAAGTGCCCTTAGCCTGCAACGTAAGAAATTAGCCTTCTGGTTTTTTTCTTTTTGGAATGATGTGCTTTGCGCTTCTTTTTATTTTCATGGCAAGCAACATGGAGAAGTTAGAACTTGGCGCGGACATCGTCTGATTGCCGTTGATGGTTCCAAAATGAGCCTGATTGCCGTAAAAGCCCTGCAGAAAGCATTCGGCGGGCAATCCAACCGCCACAGCTCGTTTTGTGGTGCTCAGGCAATTGTACAATTTGATGTACTTAACGAGCTTTTTATTTATAGTCGGCTGGCACCTTACCGAACTGCCGAACTGAATATGGCTTGGGAGGCAATCGATAACTTGGAGACCGATATGATTGCCATTTATGACCGGAACTTTTCCAACTTTAAAACCATCGCGCTGCATCTGTATTCAGAGCAGCAACCCCGTTTCGTGATTCGCGCAAAGGAGCATATGCGGATGGTAAAGACCTTTCTGAAAACAGGGCTACAGTCTCAAGAGCTTGACATGTACCCCGGCAAGTCTGGCATTGATGGTATGCGTAAAGCCGGCTTTATTGTAAATAAGAGGACAGCGTTGAGGGTGCGTATGATTCGGGTGGAGTTAAACAATGGCATTACCGAGGTATTGTTTACGAACCTTTGGGAAGCTGAAGGCTATGAAAGCGCGTTGTTCCAAGAACTCTATATGAAGCGCTGGGGGATTGAAACCTGCATTGGAATATCAAAGAACTTATTGCAGCTGGAATCGATGAGTGGTTTGAGTGAGGAAAGCGTGTATCAGGATTTTTACGCGACGATTTTTATGACCAATTTGGCATCGTTGCTGGGGCGGCAGGGGACAGATGAAGTGCAGAAGAAACACTTGGAAAGCAGTAAGAAATACAAGTGGGAGGTGAAGGTGAACATGAATAAAGGGAGCGGGGAACTTCGCCGCCGACTGACAGAGCTTTTTCTAAATGATGACCCTCCAAGGATTATACAAAATCTGGTCGATTATTTCTGCAGACACGTGTCGCCAATACGTCCGGGACGGAGTTATAAACGAAAACGGATCAACAAACTCTTTAACTGCAAACACCGAACATATTCCAACTACAAGCCTTCAACATGAGCTCTTAACTAAATGACATTGCCTGAAAGGGCGAAATATAACAGCGAGGGGTGAAGCCCCTCGCTGAAATGGCGTAATCTACCAGCGAGGGGTGAAGCCCCTCACTGAAAGGGCGTAAGCTAATAGCGAAGGGTGCGGCCCTTCGCTACATACCAGCGAGCGATGCAGCCCTTCGCTATAATTGCAAGATTTTCTCACAAAGACACAATGGTTAAAGCCCAAGCATTTTCCCTACATGAGTAAGCCCTGAAAGGGCGTTATCTACCAGCGAGGGGTGAAGCCCCTCGCTGAAAGCGCGTAAGCTAATAGCGAAGGGTGCGGCTCTTCGCTATAATTGCAAGATTTTCTCACAAAGGCTGCAGCCCAAGCATTTTCCCTCCATGAACAATCCCTGAAAAGGCACTATATCCCAGCGAGGGGTGAAGCCCCTCACTACTTGCCCAAGCATTTTCCCTCCATGAACAATCCCTGAAAGGGCGTAATCTACCAGCGAGAGGTGAAGCCCCTCGCTGAAAGGCCGTAATTCATCAGGAGCGCTGTAGCCTTTCGCTACTTGATGGAGCTTTCAATAAATTGTGTTCCTTATCTGTTTTCTCCTTTCAAAAAATAGAACTTTTTGCATTCGCGTTAGTAAATACTCCTTTCATGCCTCGATTGCTATTTTTCTTCTTTCTTTTTCCACTCAACCTTTTCGCGCAAAGCCGCGTCACTATTTCGGGTTATGTCCGTGATGCCAAAAGCAGCGAAACCCTTATTGGTGCTACAGTTCAGGTCGCAGCATTAGGCATCGGCACGCAGACCAACAGCTACGGCTTTTACTCCCTCTCCATGCCGGCGGGCACTTATGAAGTCAGTTATTCCTATGTGGGCTACAATACTTCTTCTTCAAAAATCTCGCTGATTGAAAGCCTCAAAAATGACGTAGAACTGCTGGGGCTTAATGAAATGAAAGAAGTGGTGGTGACTGGCGAACGCAAAGACGAAAACGTTCGCAATACCGAAATGGGAACGGTTTCTTTGAGCGTCAACGAGATTAAAAAACTACCTGTTTTATTTGGCGAAACAGACATCCTAAAAACGCTACAACTCATGCCTGGCGTGCAAAGCGCGGGCGAAGGCAACAGCGGTTTTTATGTGCGCGGTGGCGGCCCCGACCAAAACTTAATTCTGCTGGACGATGCAGTCGTCTATAATACCGGCCATCTTTTCGGCTTCTTCTCTGTCTTCAATTCTGATGCGATAAAAAACGTAACCCTCATCAAAGGCAGTATGCCGGCGCAATATGGCGGCAGGCTTTCCTCGGTAGTGGATGTGAGCATGAAAGAAGGCAACGCGAAGGAATATCATGCAGAAGGCGGCATCGGTTTGATTGCTTCGCGACTCACGCTGGAAGGCCCGATAGACAAGGGCAAAGGCTCTTTTATGCTGTCAGGCAGGCGCACTTATATCGATGTTTTGCTGAAACCTTTTGCGGGCGACAAACTCAAAGGTTCTGGCTATTATTTCTATGATGCCAACCTTAAAGCGAACTACAAATTCGGTGAAAAAGACCGACTGTATTTGAGCGGATATTTTGGGCAGGATAAATTTTCCTTTACCAACAGCACCAATACTTTTTCTGCGAAGATTCCCTGGGGAAACGCCACAGCCACCTTGCGCTACAACCATCAATTCAACGACAAATTATTTCTCAACACTACAGTTGTTTACAACACCTATAATTTTTCTTTCGAAGGCGCGCAAAACAACTTTGCCGTCAAGCTTTCTTCCGGCATTCACGATTGGAATGCAAAGAGCGATTTGGATTGGTTTACGAGCAATAATCACCACGTGAAAGCAGGCATTGCCTATACTTTTCACACCTTCATTCCCAACCAAATTTCTGGCCGCTCCGATACCACAGAATTCAAGCCCAATAATGCTTTGATAAAATATGCGCACGAAGCCGCAGCCTATTTTTCCGACGAATTTGACCCTTGGTCTTGGTTGAAAATTAATGCCGGTTTGCGCTACTCTTGGTTTGGACAAGTGGGCCCTTATGTGCGCAAGGACTACAACAATCTCGAGCAGCCGATTGACAGCACTTCTTATGGCGCGGGAAGCCTCGTAAAAGCCTATGGCGGGCTAGAACCTCGACTCAATCTGCGCTTCGCACTTTCTTTAAGAAGTTCAATAAAAGCCAGTGTTGTTCGTACGAATCAGTACATCCATTTGGTGAGCAATAATAGCAGCACTTTACCCACCGATATTTGGGTGCCAAGCACGTATTATGTGCAGCCACAAAGGGCTTGGCAATATTCTCTCGGCTACTTTCAAAATTTCCTAGATAATAAAGTGGAAAGTTCAGTGGAGGTGTATTACAAAAGCATGGCCAACCAAATTGAATATCGCGAAGGCTATACGCCACAAAGCCTCCGCGACCCCGAACGCGATTTTGTCTTTGGAAAAGGAGAAGCCTACGGTGCCGAGTTTTTTATCAATAAAACCAAAGGAAGATTTACGGGTTGGGTGGGTTATACTTTGTCTTGGACGAACAGGATTTTCCCGCAGTTGAATAATGGCGAAGCCTTCCCTGCTAAGTATGACCGCAGGCATGATGTAAGTGTCGTTGCCTCTTACGAAAAGAGTAAACGCTGGACGTATTCTGCAGTGTTTGTTTATGGCTCCGGCAATGCCATTACGTTGCCTACCAACTACTATATTGTGGACAATAATCTGGTGGCGGAATACAGTAAACTCAATGCTTACCGCGTTTTCCCGTATCACCGTTTAGACCTTTCGGCGGTACTCACACCGCAGCACAAAAAGCCGCATCGCTGGAAGAGCACCTGGGCATTTTCGGTGTACAATGTGTATAACCGCGCCAACCCTTATTTCCTGTATGTGGACACGGAGAAAGACCCCAAAGGAGCTTACAATATCTCCGTAAAAGAAGTTTCCATTTTCCCCATTCTCCCGAGCATTACCTACAATTTTAGTTTTTAAAAAAAACGCTGAATTTGCGGTTGTTCCTTCTGATATTTCCCTCCCAAATTCTTGACGGCCATCGAGCGTCTTCCGCTATACTAACCCACAGCAGGGAGGCTTTTTAATTTTGCATTTTGCATTTTGCATTTTTAATTGGATTTGGGGCATCGTGTCGGCCTACCACAATCGTCTTGCAAAATCAAAGCTGGCTTATAGGCAGGCCGACAGGCCGGGCACATACCTTTGATTTTTGTTCGCCACCATCGTCTTCCAAAAACCAAATCGAAATAGAAGGTGAACAATCTCGGATGAGCCGAGACCGCTACTATCCCTATGCCGTTCCTCTCTTGAAGCTTCACTATCACACAAATCTCCTTTCCTAACGAATATTTTTAACCGCTCTCGCTCCAGTCTATCTACTACTTATTCTCTACTTTCTACTCTAGTCTTTAAACTTGATGCGTGATTCCAGTCTATTTTCTAACTACTATTTACCATTTACATTTCACGTCCCAACACCTTTTGCCTTTTGCCTTTTGCATTCCTCTGCCACCGCAAAGTCAAGAATTCCCCTTACACCCAACCCTTTTGCCAAAATAGCCGTCTAATAAAGGGTCACGGAATATTCCGCGAACAGTCACTTGAATACCATAATTTTGAAACCTTGCACTTTTTGGAAAGTTTTGGTATAATTTGCCGCTTGAAAATTTATTACACAATCAATTCTCGTATGAAAACACTCATTACGTTGCCTAAAACCAACCAATTCAGCTTTGGCTGGAAGGCTTTGCCGGCTATCTTATTTGCCCTGTGCAGTCTGATAAGCCTCTCCGCCAACGCCCAAACTTGGACTGTTGGTACCGGGACTTCCCAATTTAGTTCAACGGCTACAAGCCCTGCTTCACCGCTGGGTTATTATCGGCAAACAGCAAGAATGCAATTTCTGTACTTGGCCTCTGAATTGACAGCGGCCGGGGCGACTGCGGGTAATTTTAACCAAATTGCTTTCAATGTAGGTAGTGTAAACGGAGCTACTGCGGCACCAAATTATCAAATTCAAATTGGGGGCACTACAGCCACGACACTGTCCTCCATCGGCTGGGCAGGAGGTCTTACAGCAGTATTTACAAGTTCCTCGTACGCTCCGATTCCGGGATGGAATATTATCCCTTTTAGTTCACCATACTCCTGGAATGGTACAGATAATGTCATAATTGATGTGTGTTATTATAACACGGCAGGGCTAGGTGTTGCAAATGCTGGCGTATATTACAATTCTGGCCCGAACAACTACGCGACTTCTGGTACCCTATTCACTAGTACTTCATTTTGCAACGGTGGCAATCCTAGCCCAACGGGTGCTAATACTTCCTATCGGCCGAACATTCAATTCATACGTTTATCTCCGTGTTCTGGTAAACCAAACAAAGGTACTTTGTTTCCTTCTGGAACTGTTACAACTACTTGCCCAGGCACTTCAGTTACCGTGTATGACACAGGATATACCAATGCAGCACTGATTTCATTGGCTTGGCAAACAAGTACAAATGGAACAACTTGGACTACCATACCAGGAGCAACATCTGATCGTTATGCTACCCCTCCTATCATTTCAAGTGTATATTATAGGATGTTGATTTTTTGCGGTGTTTCTGGCCAATCAGATACTACTGCCGCTGTTTATTTCAACCAAAGCTCCGCCGGCTACCCTAATTACGCAACGCTTCCATTTCACGAAGGATTCGAAGGCACATGGGGTAATGGTTGTGCAACAGGCGATAAAGTAGCTTCCAACAACTGGACTAACTTGCCTGCAACAGGCGACCTAAGCTGGCGCAGGGATGATGATAATACTTCTGCTAGCTGGTATATTGGTGGACAATTCGGAGGTTCCTATTTTCATGATGGCGCTCATAGCGCACGTTTCCATAACTACGGTGCTTACTACCAGAAAAAAGATCAGTATGGTAATCTGTCACTTTATCTCAATACAAGTGGCTCTACTGGTAACATCGATTTGAGCTTTTGGCGTAGAGGCGACTACTACACTAATACCTATGATTCCCTGTTTTTGGATATGTCCTACGACAGTGGCGCAAATTTCACCCAAATCCAAGCATTGGGAAATCCTATTGACTTGAACTGGTATAAAACAACTATTCCTAACATCAATACCCATAACTCGCCTAAAACAATTTTTCGTTTCCGTGCGAAATGTGGCGGCACTTACGGCCCTGGCTATGCCGATTCGTATATAGATGATATTGACGTATTCCCGCCTTGCGATGCTACACCAGTTGCCGGTGTCATTGATAGCGTAGTGGCTTGTAAAGGTCAAATCTTTACGTTAAATGCGACTGGTACTTCTAAAGCTGCTGGCCTATCTTATTTATGGCAATACAAAGCACCGACAGCGGCTTTTTGGACTAATTTGTCCGGCGCAGTAAACCCAACGACCAGTATGACAGCGGCTACAAACTATCGTGTAATAGTAACCTGTAATAATACAATCCCTACTACGAGCGATACCTCTGCAGTTTATGCTGCTGATTTAGCACCATTCTACTACTGCTATTGCTCTGCGAACCAATCATCATACTATAATCAATATGGCTATAGTTATTGTCTGGTAGGCAATGTAACAATAGCTACTCAACCAGCATTTGATACTATTTTATATAATGGTAATCCCTTCCCAACCCTAGGCAATTCAAGTGGTGGCACCTCTGGTTATGAAGATTTCCGGCTTACCGTACCGCCGACAACTTTGGTAAGAGATAGTACTTATCTTCTCGGTCTTACCCAAACATCAGGTCCAACGACCCCTTACTGGGAATCTGGTATGTATGGTGTGGCTTGGATAGACTTTGACCATGATGGTACTTTCTCCAACTCTTCCGAAAGAATTTTAAGTAAAACCGTACCTAGCCAAACAAATAATGTGTCTCAAGGAACCTTTACGGTACCTACGTTTGCCCCAGTTGGTATTACTGGTATGCGTGTTACAATTCAATATGCTTACCCTTCCGCATCTTCGATTAGCCCTTGCGGTCCATCAGCAGCCTATGGTCAATTCGAAGATTATCTCGTAAAGATTGATTACACGCCATGTACTGGGCCGTCTGACCCTGGCACTGCAATTGTTTCCGATTCCATAGTATGTCCTGGCTATACCATCGACCTCATTGATACCACTTATGAGAAGACCCATACCAATATTAGCCGCTACTGGCAAGAAAGCTTGAATGGTGGTGCTTCTTACGCTGTGCTTCCAGGTTCAAAAAATATTGATATATTGTACAATGTTGTCTTGAAAGCCTCATCCAAATTCCGCCTGATGGTCGTTTGTGATTATTCTGGTGATACAACTTATAGCATACCAGTGTCTGTAACTGCACCCTCTCCTGTGCATTGCTACCCTGTATCTACGTCTGCTCTTGGATCCGTGGACAGCTCGGATATTGGCTCAGTAATTGTGGGCAAATATTATAACCCAGACCCTGCAACCGGTGCTGTTATCGGCCCACACTTGTTGAATCCAGCGGCTCACAAACGCCATAGCGACTTTACCAACCTTACTCCTATATGGGAGCTTCATGCAGATAGCACTTATCGTTTGGCAATATTTCAAACAATGCCAGGAGCGAACCATGCGGATGCGCTTGTAAGTGTGTTTATTGATTACAACAACAACCTCAATTATGACGTCACTGCGCCAGCGCCACCAACACCGTTTACGAGTGAGTTGATTTATCAAGGTCGCACCACTAGTACTCGTTACCTCTTGG
>JBDTKK010000140.1:0-4548 GCA_039935335.1 Chitinophagaceae bacterium | reverse complement strand
GAAGAACAGAAGAAAGGAGTGTTCCGGAAGACGTTGCGGAATATGTGGGTGGCGGTGTCCGTCATCAATCCATTAATGGCGTTGACTGCGGTGATGGTTTTGCACATTCCGTCTATTGCGGCGCATCAGGAAGTGTTGCTATCTGATATGGGGGCGCATACAGGCGGCACCTGGTTGGCCACATTCATATCTGCGGATGCCTTTTTGGTGTTGAGTGGTGCTTTGCTCACCTCCTTCGTAGGGGTAAATGGTTTGATACAACGGATGACTTTAGACCGAATTCTACCTCAATTTCTCTTGAAGAAAAACCGGAGAGGAAGTTCGCCGAGAATTTTGATACTTTTCTATGCGCTCTGTATTTCGGTATTGTTTATTACTGAAGGAGAATTGGGGCCATTGGCCGGCGTATATACCATCTCCTTCTTGTTGGTAATGATTTACTTTGCCTTCGGAAATATACTTTTAAAAATAAAACGAAGTCGGCTTCCAAGGCCGGAACGCGCTTCCTATTTGACTGTTTTTATAGCCATTTTCGCAATTTCTGCTGCATTATATGGCAACGTACAAATACACCCGGAATATCTGTTTGTATTTCTTCAATATTTCTTGCCTTCAATTCTGATTATTTTTATTCTGTTGGGAAGAAACGAAATACTGAAATATTTGCTGGTTTTCGTGAATAGTATTTTCAAGAAGATGCGCAGTATTGCTATTGTCAGCCGTTTACATCTCTCCAGAGCCTTAAAGCGGCTCAATGAACAAGAGTTTGTCTATTTTACAAAAGGGGACGATATTTCTGTATTGAACAAGGTAATGATTTACGTACAGGAAAATGAAATAACGCGTAAAATAAAGATAGTAACCGTATTTAATGATGTAGTAGCCGTTTCGGAAGATTTCTTGTCGGATTTCAAGGTTTTGGATAGAATGTACCCCAATATTTCCATTGAATATATTCAGATACCTGGAGTGTTTGGACCAGAATTAATTAGAAAGCTTAGCAAAGAATGGAATATCCCCATCAACTTTATGTTTATTAGTTCCCCCAGTGATCGGTTTTCCCATCATGTAGAAGAATTGGGAGGCGTTCGGGTGATTGTGTGATACTAAGAGAACACCTGTTTTGCACTAATAATCGCTTCACTTTTGCCCCCTGCCGATGCGCTACAGGGGTGAACTTGCACTTATCCGCCTATGATGGTAGCGGCTGTTTGGGACAGTTCATGATGTGACCATTTTAGGGGTTCATTTGGTATAATACTGATAGGACACCTACTATTGCGGTTAATCATATTGCTGATGCGACAATCATAAACCAATGACAGAACACAGCTTGTACAAAGTCCCGTAGGGACGATAGGTTTGGTGGCAAAGATTTGATATAATTCTACAAAGTCCCGTAGGGACGGAGGTTCCGGAGATACGTTCGTAAAACGTTACAAAAACCTAGGTCCCTACCGGACTTTATGGTCTTATCTTTTGCCCGTCATCTACCAAACCTTTCGTCCCTACGGGACTCCCCCCGACCTTATATCATTAACCATCAGTCATTGCGAGGTGACTCCCGAAATGTCGGGACGGGTCTTGCTGCCTACCCCGCATTTTCTGCGGAGACGAAGCAATCTCATATGCTGAACCGGCTTTAATAGTGAGATTGCTTTGTCGGTTCCCGAAATAAATTCGGGACAGGCAGCCCAGCCTCCCTCCGCGCAATGACGATCGGGAACGGGGACATGTGACGGGCTCTTTCATCGGAAGGACAAACATAAATGCTTGACCACAAGAAGTATCGGTTCGTTGTAGGTTGGAAAGAGAACTACGGCAGGAAAAGCAATAAGGGCAAAAAGAGAACATATCTAGCTTTCGCGCTTAACACATTTCAGAGAGGCGGAAAGCTGCCTGCTTTTAAGCCCATAACCTCAAGAGATGATATAAAATAATTATCTAAAAGTCCGGCAGCTTCTACAGAAAAGAGAAAATAATTATCTAAAAGATCGGCGGCTCTTACAGAAAAGAGAAAATAATTATCTAAAAGCCCGGCAGCTTTTACAGAAAAGAAAAAATAATTATCTAAAAGTCCGGCAGCTCTTACAGAAAAGGAAAAATAATTATCTAAAAGACCGGCAGCTCTTACAGAAAAGAGAAAAATATTATCTAAAAGCCCGGCGGCTCTTACAGAAAAGAAAAAATAATTATCTAAAAGACCGGCAGCTCTTACAGAAAAGAAAAAATAATTATCTAAAAGAGTAGCAGCACCTTCTAAAGAACTCACAGGAACTTTTAAAGTGCCTTATAATATGCTAAAGAAAATGCTGTTACACTAGAAACGCCCGCGCTGCTTGCAGAAGGATTAGGCAGCCTGATCTTTGAGGTCTTTATTGCCGCTGCCGGCAATATTATCGCGGCCATGTGAAGGCGGCGCTACCTTGCTGAAGACGAAGAGGTCGCGCAAAGCACTGTCATTGCGGAAGTAGTGGCGAGCAGTTTTTGCTACAATCATCGTTTCGTGGTACAGTCCATTAAGAACGGCAACATCAGCCGCAGAAAGTATTTTTTTATCGCCTTTTGTAGCTTCCTGTCCCGTATTGCTCATGGTATAAGTGCCTGCTAGCGTATTGACCGTATCTATACGGCTTTGGTTCATACCTTTCGCTGTTAGCTCTTTAGCAAGTTTAGAATCGCCTGCACTTAAAGCAATATTAGCGCGGCTTAGCAACTGCCCGATGGCCTGTTGGTCTTTGTTGGAAGCAGCAGTGTAAAGAGCTGTAAAGCCGAGGTTTGTAAGGATTTCGTCGCGGCGGTGGGTGTCTTTGCCGTATTTGTTTTTGATGGTATTTAGCATACTGCCAAGGGCTTCAAGCGCCGTGTGGGTATCAATATGCAGGTCGGCAGTAGCATCGCGCAAATCTTTGGCATTGTCGTGGCCGAGGATGGTCTGACCGGCATCATCAATCCTGCTCTTTAAGTCTTGAAGATAGGCTTTGGTGAGGGAGGTATCCTCTTTTACCAGTTCTGTTTGATGCGCCATAGCGCTGGTGGTGATGGCGCCGATACCTACAATCATGGAGGCAGCGGAGGTGCTGAATTCGCGGGCGGGGAGTGTTGTTGGGTTGGACATGTTTGTATGTTTTGGAGGGCGAATATAGGGGATTGGGGATTTGTATTGGGGATTTTTTTGGGGTGAAATTTGCAGCAAAAAAAAGATTTTGGGAAATGTTGCTGTTGTAAAATTTTTGACTAATTTTAGCGGATGGAGCAAGGAAGCATTAGTTTTGGGACTACGAGGAATAGGCGAGAAATTTGGTAATGGGCAATATTAAAACAATACAAAAAGTACGACAAAACAATACAGAAAGTACGACAAACAATACAGAAAGTACGACAAACAATACAAAAAGTACGACAAAACTTTCACCAATTTAAGAGTTATGCGTCACCCTATCGGACACACCCTAAGACTTTAAAGGTTGACAATAAAAGACCCAAAACTTCACTGCCACAGTTGACAATTTGAGAGCAAGTTGTGGCTAATCCCAAGCATTAAAAACTTAACTTTGAACAAATAACAGGAATAAAATAGATAATGGCATCATTCAAAACAGACGAAAGCTTTTTAGAGAAAATTTCAATAGGAGCAATTGGGACACAACAAGTATTTTCAGTTTTAAGGCAGCTTGGACACCAGCCTATTGAACTTGAAAGAGGTTCAATGAACTATAAAATCTGGAAGAAATATAAAATCAAAAGAATCCGTGTTCCAGATATACTTTGCGTTGACAACGGTATTAGAATTGAATCAAGAGCAAAAACGAAACTTGAAATTTCGATGTCTCATTCCACTTCTGACCCGATAAGAGGTGGGATTACGGTATGAAAGACAACGATTATGTTGCATTAGTTGTTTGTGAAAAATTTGGCGATAACCCTATTGATTGGAAAGCAGACCATCTTGTTCAATTTATTTCAATAAAAGAGTTACGAAATGCTGAAAAACAAAACCAAGTAGTTTTCATTCAAGCCAAAGGTGCTCAGGAAGGTTTTGAAGCAAGAATTACTTGGCCAGCAAGTTTAGCTTCGTCAGAAGGAACAGTTACTGAAATAGGTAAAACTATTAAATACAAAACTGTTGAGGGGAAAATAAAATGGGTTGGCTTATCTAAAGGTGGAAAAACACTTACATCCTTAGTAAACGTCGGTGACAAGGTTTTCCCAAATCAAATTTTAGCTTCAGTTATTAAAGCTGAGCAAAGCGTTCCAATAACAAAAGCTAATGCAGATTATTTTCTTGCCAACCTTTCAAGTTTAACATTAAGTGAGAGATACGCAGCAGCCAAAGCATTAAATTATTTCAATGAACCTAAAGTCATAACTGCCTTAAAAGAAAAAATTAAAATTGCTGACGAAGACATTTATGTAAAACTTGAAGCGGCAGCCAGTTTAGCAAGATTAGGAAATAAAGAAGGTTACGAATTCATTCAAACCTTTCTTAAAGACCCATACTTAGGAAATGTTCTTGAGTGTGTGATTGTTCTTGCAGAAATTAAAACA
>JBDTKK010000139.1:0-4749 GCA_039935335.1 Chitinophagaceae bacterium | reverse complement strand
TATCTAGAGACAGGGCTTTTGCATTTGCCTAATTTTTCCGAAGCTAGCCCACGGTAGTACTCGCCACATCGTTCCATTGCCCTACCCGTCCATTTCCATCGCGATAGATGGCGCGGTAGCTGCGTTTTTGTGCCGCAGTTACCGGTGTAGAGTCGGTGTAGTTTGGCGAAGTGTCCATGCCCAAGAAAGTCCAGGTAGCGCCGCCATCAAGGCTTAGCTCAAACTCAATAGCAGCAAAGGCCGCCTTTTTCCAAACTATTTCTACTTGTCCTTCCCCACCAGGGCGAAGGCTGATAGCAGGCTTAGTGTCGCCGGCGGAAGCAACAGTTTGTTCGGGGCCTTCAATACCCAGGTCTTGCCCATCTTGCGTGGTGTAAGTGCCGGCAGCTTTTATCTTGTTTACAATTTCCGCAACGCGGCCAAAAATGCCCGCTGCCGGTGCAGTACTAAAGCCCGGAGGAATGACAGGCGGCTGCGGAAGGGTGCGCGGTTCGGTGCTTTCCATCATGCCTTCTTTGTATTCGATAAGGCTCTTGCGATAGTCGCCAAAGGCTTGGTGTAGCGGAATGAGTGCAGCCAAAAAATCGGCAGCCGCCTGCATGTTGCTGGCATCGCTCGGGGCCAAGCCATACTTCGTACTGTAGTTTGGCAGGCGGGTTGCAAAATTCTTTAGCCAAGTCACGCGCTCTGCGTCGGCTTTAGGGAGATAGAATCCTTTCGTCATTTTGTTGTTTTTGTTTTTATTGGTTTAAAAATGAATGATAAAAATACCTAAAAAACTGTTACTGAACGAGAGAAGGACCTTTTTTTAAATAAAATTGGTGTTGCTCCATGTTCAGTCAGCATTGCCCGACTCTTGGGGAAGCTTGCCCGACCCTCGAGGAAGCTTGCCCGGCTCTCGAGGAAGCTTGCCCGGCTCTCGGGGAAGCTTGCCTGGCTCTCGGGGAAGCTTGCCCGGCTCTCGGGGAAGCTTGCCCGGCTTTCGGGGAATGTTGCCTGACTCTCGAGGAAACTTGCCTGACTTTCGAGCAACATTGCCTGACGCTCGGGGAACGGCGGAATTTCTTAATTCCTGCTTTTCCCGCATTGCTCCCCACGGCACAGCTTTTAGAGTATCTTTCAAGAAACAATAAAAATCATGAGCACTCCAGAAGAAAACAAAGAATTCCCCGGCTATCCTACCTACCCCGCCAAAGACGACATCACCTCAAAAGAAACCCGTGAATCGCTAGACACGCAAAACGATATGGACATCGATGCGCAAGGCGATGCCGCTGTAGAGCAACGCGCCGTCGGGATGCCCAAACCTAAAAACGCAGAAGATGCTGAAGACAAGGCCGATGATGTAACGGGAGAGGATATAGAAATGCTAAGTGCTTCCGATCAAAACCGCGATATGAACGACCTAGATGAAGAAGAACCTGTTCTCGACATGACGGACAACGACGGAGACCCACTAAACGAACGCGCTGGCCGATATGGCAAAGCTGGTGCAGACCTTGACGTGCCCGGTAGTGAAGCAGATGATGCCGACGAAAATATTGGCGAAGAGGATGAGGAGAATAATTACTATAGTTTAGGTGGTGATAAAGACTCGTGAGAATATAGGGGCAATTCTACTCACCGCTTTCAGCGGAACATGCCCGGAGACCACCGCTTTCTGGGGGCTTCGCTGCTTTCAGCAGGGCAAGAGCACAGAGTTTCAGAGAGCAGAGAATACAGAGAGCATTGAGTGTTGGGAAAATGCTTCAACATTCTGGGCAGCGCGGTTCAGCGCAGCGCGCGATTTGGGCAGCGCGGGATTTGGGCAGCGCGGGATTGCAAATCCCGCGCTGCCTAAACTTAAAATCCCACACTGCCAGCAACAAAATATCACTTCCCTCGCAGCTTGCTGTGCTTATACCCATACACAAAATAGAGCACCAAACCTATGAGCAGCCAAATCACAAACCGCTCCCAATTCGTTGTGCCCGACTGACACAGTAAATAACTACAAGATAAGAATCCGAGCACGGGAATCAGCGAGAAATTCTTCAGAAAACTGAAGATCGCCGTAACCAAAAATACCAGCGTGAAAAGGTAAAAGGGCACCTTCTCCCTAAGGGCATAAACCAATTGTCCCTCCACATTTTTGTAGGGACTGAAAAAGCCCCCAATGCCGCCATGGTTCAGCCTTTGAATCAAAATGATAGACACTATAAATAGTAGTGGAATAATCCACTTTCCATTCACGTAAGGCGTTTTGTATTTGCTCGGTGGTCTGTCTTTTTGGCCCTGCAATTTGATGATACCACCACAGACCAAAACAAAGGCGAAAAGCGTACCAACTGATGTCAAATTCACCACTTCATTGAGGTTCATAAACAAAGCAGGAATCCCTACTACGCATCCCGTAAGAATTGTTGAAAAGCTGGGTGTGCCATATTTGGGATGAATCTTTGCAAAGACGGGTGGCAGTAACCCATCGCGACTCATACTCTTCCATATCCTAGGCTGACCGAGCTGGAAAACCATCATCACTGAAGCCGTTGCAATCACCGCGCTCACTTCAATAATTCCTGCAAAACGCTGCGGCCATGCCCCCGGAAGTTGCCTAAATACAAAGCTCAAAGGGTCACCAACATTCAAGTTCTTATAGCTCGACATGCCCGTCAAGATGAGCGCGATAGCAACATAAACCACCGTGCAAATAATAAGCGAATTGAACATGCCTTTGGGCAAGTCTCGTTGTGGATTTTTACACTCCTCTGCCGTAGTAGAGATTGCGTCAAAGCCAATGTAGGAGAAGAATACAGCCGCCGTACCTGCCATCACACCAGTCATGCCATTGGGGAGAAAAGGATGCCAATTTTGAGGCGCCACATAAAACGCTCCGGCAACGATTACCAAGAGAATCACTGCCAGTTTAAGAATCACCATTGCATTCATGCTGCGCTTACTTTCCTTAATACCGGTGTAAATAATCCAGGTAATAACTATGGTAATGAAAAAGGCGGGCAAATCACAGATGAGGCGGGCATTGCCAAACAGGTGTGGGGCTTTGTTCCAAGCTTCAATAGCATCAGGACTTCCCAATTCTTTGGCGGTCCAAAAATCCATGGTGAGATAGCGCGGAATATGCAGACCCAAACCATCGAGTAAGGAAGTGAAATAATCGCTCCAAGAAATAGCCACTGCAATGTTGCCAATCGCATATTCCATGAGCAAATCCCAACCAATAATCCAAGCAATCATTTCACCGAAAGCCACATAAGAATAGGTGTAGGCGCTGCCGCTCACAGGTACCATACTCGCAAACTCGGCATAGCACATCGCCGAAAAACCGCAGGCTACCGACACAAATAAAAAGAGCAAAACAATGCCTGGACCACCATTATAAGAAGCTGTTCCAATCGTGGAAAAAATCCCCGCGCCCACAATGGCGGCAATACCCATGAAGGTCAAATCGCGGACGGTGAGTACGCGGCGTAAATGGCCACCATGTTCAGCATCCGCGAGTTCTCCGGCTTCCGCGGCGCGGATAATATCGGGTACAGATTTTTTTCGAAAAAGCTCGGACATGGTTGTAAAGTAAATTGGGATTTTTTGTTCCGCGCAAAGACGCAAAAAAAATTTCACGCAGAGACGCAGAGGTGCAGAAAAGCTTGGGTATTTTTGATTCTTATCTCTTCACTGCCACCAGAATCATTTCCAACAGCTTGATACTCCATACTAAATTCAATGACCAACTCTATTAAAGACTTCAACGATTACCGCGCGAAAATGAACGAAGTCATTCTCGGCAAAAACAACAAAGTCATCAACAGGCTTTTCAACCTCGATACCAATACTTATGCCGAAGGCGCATTGAGCGTACAGACGAAGGAAATGCTAGGACTCGTGGCCAGCATGGTGTTGCGCTGCGACGACTGCATTAAATACCACCTCGGCAAATGCCATGAACAAGGTGTAAGCACCGAGCAGGTTTACGAGATTTTTGCGGTGGCCAACATCGTTGGCGGCACCATCGTCATTCCACACACACGGCGCGGGGCGGAGTATTGGGAGGACTTGATGCAAACAGCGAAGTAACCCGATTCACTCATTTGTCTCAGCCTAAAACAGCTAACAAATGAACATCAAAACCTCAAGCCTAAATGAATCTGAACATCGCGACGTTTCCAAGATTCGGCAACTTGATCGTAATGATTATTGACATTGCTTAACCCGAAAATATAGCGTGCTCCGAGATTGATATGCCGCGTCAATTCTACATTAAGTCCTGCCACGCCGGCAATGCTGCCTTTTTTAAACAAACCTTCTGCATCCTTCACAAATTCATCCTTGTCCTCCACCGAAACGACACCGCTGTATTGAGGGCCAAATTGTAACCAAGCTCGATCTAAAACGCGTATTTCTACCAGCAACGGGATATTGAAATAGTTGAGCTTAAAGCTGGCGTTTTTGATAGAATCTTTTCCGGCGCGGATGTATTGATGATAGATGGAATCAAAGCCCGGGCCAGTGACGTAATCAGTTTGGGTAAACAAGCCTTCAAGCACAATGCCGAAACGCTTACCATGCACCGAGAGCCACGCGCCGCCGAGTAAGTTTGCTTTAAAACCGCCATCCCAACTGATACCATCAAGTCGACTAAGGTTTACCCCCGCTTTGATGCCTATACTTACCTTGGTATGATTGAAGCCGCCGCCTTCATCTTGCGCACGTGCATTCAAAGAAAAGGCCAGTAAAAAGATGATGGAAAGGATG
>JBDTKK010000138.1:0-4499 GCA_039935335.1 Chitinophagaceae bacterium | reverse complement strand
AAAGCGATGAGCGCGAGCGTAGCGAAATACTTCCCGAGGATGATGTCTGTATCGCGCAAAGGCTTGGTGGACAACCATTCTATGGTGCCGGAGCGGACTTCATCTGAAAAGGAGCGCATAGTGACGGCGGGGATGAGCAGCATCATGAGCCAAGGAGCCATTTCAAAGAATTTCTCCATGGACGCGTAGCCGTAATCGAGGAAATTATTGTCGGGCAAGACCCAGAGGAAAAGCCAGCAGGCGGTGAGAAAAACACCGATAGCGACATAGCCGATAATAGAGGAGAAAAAGGAGCGAAGCTCGCGGAAGAAAATCGGGCGCATGAATGCTTTTAAAGAGGCGCAAAAATAGGCTTTTCAAGTAGGGATGGCGAGGAGGATTTGCTAAGGTGCTGTTCAAACTTGGTGGAGGGGTGTGAGTCGTCGCATTATAGACTTCATTCCGGTTAAAATTTCATTTTCTTGATGGACTTATTAAATTTGATAAGGCAGCCGTTATGGTTGATGTTTGGCCACCATCATGGGGAGGGATTTGTCTTTTTAGTTAATTTTGATTTTGTGTGTGAAAATTTGCTAGGACACTGGCTATCTCTTCATTTTGAAAATTTGCTGTAGCTGGCTCCTAAGCGTCAAGATTAAATCGCGAATTAGTGAAAATTAGTTGGATAATTTTAATGTTTTTCTTTACAGTGTTTATCCTAAGTTGTAAGTCAAGTAGAGACAACCAGCGATGCGAGGAAGCGTGGCAGGAGAAAATTCAAGGCGATTGGGAAAGAATATTTGAAAAACAAACCCACTTGAAACGCTGGATTCCTCCGAGTAATTTTCGAGTTCTCGAAGGGATGACAATAACTAAAGATAGTATTGATTTTTATAAAGGGTTTTTCGGAAGTGGATTTGATAGTGTTACCAAGAAGCGCACATTTATTTACCTGGGGAATCTTGTTCCATATAAGGTAGGAAAATGCAGGATTATTATCAAAAATCCTTTGACCAAAAAATGGGAGGTAAGATGGAAATTTGTAGGTCGAAACTCCGACACTTTGTGCTTAGCAATTAACGACTCTTCTGTCATTCGGTATCATAAGATAAATTACAACCATGATACCTCGATTAACTTCGACCAAATTGTTTATTCAAGTTCTGGTTGTTTCGGATCGTGCCCTATACTTGATATTTCACTCGATTCCCGTGGAAATGTTTTTTTCCATGGGGAAGGTTACGTAGAGCCATTAGGTATTTATGCAACAAAGATTAGTGAAAGTATGACCAGATACATCTTTAGAAAATTCAATCGGGCAAATCCATTAACACTGCCTAATAATTATTCGATAGCTACTACCGACCAACAAGCCATTGTTACGACATTTATTAAGAATAAAAAAGTTATAAAGACCATCTATGATTATGGAGAGTCCGGACCCAAAGAGCTAGTTTGGGCATATCAGTCAATCAGGTATATCTATAGCACCGCCATTCTCAACCTTTTGCCTAGAGATGAACCTTTTTATCCAGAACTTGCGTTTTATACATTCAAAAAGGGAAACCGATTTCTTCCATTAGAAAAATCTCAAAGTTTCTATCTATGGACCGAGCTGGTATCGGCAAAAAGGACAAATGTTCAATTTCAACCAAAGTATCAGATCGTTTTTCGAAACAATTATACCTATTTTGGTCCCGATCCAGCTAAAGAAAAGAGAGATAAGAACGAAATTCCATCAATTACATCTGATGGGCGTTTTTTTAATTTTAAATTTATCGTCGATTCATCCTCATCCTATGATTTGGGGTACAATTTTATCAAAAGGAATTTTGAAGAAGGCAATTTTAAAACCTTGGACGATTTACAAAACTAGCGAAGGATCTATTGTTCATAAGTTTGACGTAGGTACTGCAGAATAGGTTGCCATGACTTGAAAAAATCAGGGCGTAGCAAGCTTCCTTCTGTTTGCCTGCTGCGCCGGTTCTTAATACCCGCAGTAACCATATCTAATTTTACCCTTCCCAACTCGCCCCACTAATATCGGTCATAATGACCTTATATTTTCCAACGGGCAGATTCTCAAAAGCCGGATTCCGGAAATTCATCCTCGCTTTCGCCCCCAGTGGAACAATTAAGCTATGTTTCCCCGGCTTTACTTTAGCTACATAATAGTTTTTGACATTTTCGGCTTTCAACGCAGCTAAATCGGCTTGGGAATATTGGGTAATCGTTTTATTTTGTTCATCTTTCAACTCAACGCTGATTATCCAAGCACCATAAACATCCACACCTTCTGTACGATAGACATCAAAACTTAGTTTTCCACCTGAGATTTGAAGATTGGTAATTTCCAGCTTCGGCTTTACGGATTTATTGTGCAAAGTGCCCCAAATGCCGCCATGAAACACCTGATTGGTCATTAGTGTCATGCCAAAGATGAAGAAAGAACCTAACACCACCAAGCGTGAAAAATATTGATCTTTTATGGGCAATATTCCGGAAGCCAACCAAGGGAACCATGATTTTTTGGTAATGGAATAATTCTTTTTCACCAGATAATTGTCCAAAGAATATTTCCCGCTGCCGCTAAGGAACAATAAGAAACCGCTAGCAAGACCAAGTACACCAATTTGCCATTCGTCAAGGCAAGTCGTGCCAATCCAGCCCGAACTCAACAATATGCCCATGGCCAATGCGAAAACAGCAATACTCATTGTGCGCGTGAAAAGTCCGAACATAAGGAGGAGACCAACAATACCTTCAATGATGGTGAACGCAACCATATTCCAATGCAGCACGTCCGGATGCTCGACCAAGTATTGGATAATAGGCTTGATGCCCAAGGCATTGGGAAGAAAGTGGTTGAATTTCTCGCCGATATAACCCTTTACTTCAGGGTCTAATTTGTTTTCTAATATCGTTCTTCGGAAAAAGGCTGAAAAATAAGTCCAACCGACAACTAGTCTTAGGCCGACGGTTAGGAATCCTACGTCATTTTTTATATTGGTATTCATCATTGAATATATTTGTTGGATAAATGCATAAGTCTTAAGCCTCCTTGTGAGAAGCTTAGTTTGACAGTGCAATAAAAAAGGGAAAATGTTTGTCTGAGGATATCCTGACAATTGCTGTAAAGAGCAAAAAGCGCTAAGACCTATATCTGATAAAGCTTAAAATTCTGATACAAAATGTAGTAGGGAAGTCCTGAAGCTGATTCGGTATTTTGTATAATACCAGAATTTGATTTTTCAACGTCATTTGCAAGTACGGCGAAGGCGCATGAAATATGCGGTTTTGTGGTCGGCAAATATTTTGTTGCCGATTTTGAAATGGTAATTGTGCTGGTTTCCTTAGCGTTGAAGGAACATTGGCTAGTATTAACTATTGTTATACTTTTATTACTAACTTCCGTATTTACAAGTCCAAGAGCAGATTGCAGGGCGTGCCGGACTTTACAGGGCGCAAGGAACAGCAACACCATTAATCCAACTATGGAAAATAGCGCACTTAGCGATTTTATTTGCTTCTCTGCTGGCAAGCTGCAACATTAGGAGTTCTTGGTGCAAAAGATGTTGACAATATTGGTATTCTTTTCTTAATTGTGGTTTAATACCTTTAGCAAAGCAAATTGTCAGAAAGTGGGTTGTCCTTTGTAAATAGCTTGACAAGCATTTTCAACACTTTATCCAGGTATGTCTATCTCAAACGCCATCAAAGAACTCACGATCATCCCCGGAGTCGGCAAGTCCATTGCAACCGATTTGTACCAAATTGGCATCCATCATGTTGCTGATTTAAAAGGCAAAAACCCGCAACAACTTTTTGAGGAATCCAATCAATTCGCCGGTTGCGTGCAAGACAGGTGTTTGTTGTACGTCTTCCGTTGTGCGGTGTATTTTGCAGAAACGCCAAAAGATGAACAGGAAAGTGAAAAGTTGAAATGGTGGAATTGGAAGGGAGAGAAATGAAGCGCATTCTCGGAAGATTCGCTAAATTTGGTTCGATAGAAATTCAAAGAAAATGGACAACATACTCCTATATACTAAGCTCTCGGCTCTGCCAGATAGATTGAAGCTCGAAGTAGAAGATTTTATCGATTTTCTGATACATAGAGCTAAGAAAAGTCAGCATCAAGGGAAGCCAATATTTGGCAGCGGCAACGGAGTGTTTATCATGAAGGCTGATTTTGATGAGTCGTTGGCGGACTTTAAAGAGTAAATAAGATAATGCACAGGTAAGCCTTAATGTGTTTTTAAAGAATTTCAGCAAGACCCACTCGGGTACTTTAGCTTGCGAAGCCAAATAGTTTAAATCCCCTTGCTCCTCCAAAATCTCCCCCTCCAATCTGCCAAGCTCATCACGCTCCCTGCATTCCCGGATGAGCGCGGCTTCTTCGTAAAGACTTTCCACGATTCCAGTCTTCGTGCCGCCGGAATAGACTTTAAGTTGAAAGAATCATACTTCTCTTTTTCGAAGAAAAATGTGATTCGCGGGATGCACTTTCAAATGCCACCACA
>JBDTKK010000137.1:0-4649 GCA_039935335.1 Chitinophagaceae bacterium | reverse complement strand
TTTGGATGCATCGCAAAGCAGTATTGAAGCGGCGGTTTTGGCTGATGAAACGGTAGTGAAATGGCTGGAAGGCAAGACACCGAAGAAGATTGTGTTTGTGAAAGGGCGGATGATTAACGTGGTGATTTAGGAATTTCTGGAGCGTGTGTCATCGAATCAATCATTGCTTTTCAGCTTCCACTTCTACTTCAGGGAATTTTAATCTGAGAATTGTGTTTTAATCGGGGTATTTTACGGCTATTATTCTTTCACGAAATTGGGAATTAGATTTCACGGCCTGATTTTGTATGAAGAAGAAAATCACCAAATAAAACAACCTGCTTATGCCGTTACTTACTGTCATTGTCGTCCTCATTATCGCTGGTGTCGTGCTCTATCTGATCAACCGCTACATTCCCATGGATAGCAAGATCAAGGCTATTCTCAACATCGTAGTAGTGATTTGTGTGATCATCTGGTTGCTTCGCGTATTCGGTATCTGGGGAAGTCTGGATACTATCAAGGTATAGGTTGTTGGCACGGAGGGGAAGGGTAGTTGGACATGCCTTTTTTTGGACAAATTTTCTCCAGTCCATTTTGGGGTTCCCTTGGAGCATTCAAAGTCCCAACAAATCCTTCAGATGCCTATCCATTGTTACAATATTCCTGCTGACATAGTCAAAGCAGACCATTCCAGTTTTGGCTTCAGCTATTATAGAATATCTGAGCCGTCACGTTGCGTGCTGATGCGGTTTAAAATATCGAAGTTGCCTGCATTATTATACCTTCGTTACCAACGATGCAGGAGGCGGAAGTAGCTCGACTTATCAATGGTATAAAAACGGCAATCCCATATCTGGCGCAACTTCAACCATTTATTTCGACGCTGGTTTGGCCAATAAGGATACGATTTCGATTGTGATACAAAGCTCTGCATTGTTTGCAGTGCCGAAGTCGGTAAGTAGCAATAAGGTAGGCGTGACGATAATGCCATCTGTATCGCCGATTTTGACCGCCAGTGCTAATCCGGCAGGGTCTTATGCTGTAGTAATGCCGGTCACATTTACGGCAACCGAGACAAGGGGAGGAACTTCTCCAAGCTATCGATGGTACAAGAATGGTGTCAATATTACTTTTGCAACTAGTACATACACGGCCAGTTTGTTTCAAAACGGCGATGAATATTCGGTAGAAATGGAGAGTTATGATCCTTGCGCAAAGCCGATATTAGCACAGAGTAACATAATCAGCATGCAAGTAGGCAATACGGCTGTAAGTGGCTATGGGTCCGTCTCTGGAGAGATTAGTTTATATCCAAATCCGACCACCGAATGCGTTACTATTTCCGCCAAATGGCCGACTGAAATGATTGGTAATTGTAAGGGGAGACTTATCCGATTCTTTGGAATCTCGACTGACACAATTTTTACAAAGATGAACTTGCCTGAAAAACAGTAATTTTTTTATTTCGTGAAGAATTATGGGTACAATGTTGGACTGTTCTATGCCTTGGATGAAAGTGTTTATTTTGGAATTGATATTTGGAATATGTTTTAGCCTAATTGATTGTATTTAAATGTATTACAGGTTTTCGGTTCTATGTTCCGCGCAATTCGAGTAATTCTATTTAATTTCAATAATTTTATAAGCTTATAAGTTCCTTTCCATCAGCATGTTACGAAGCTCTTAGAGTGTGTCCATTTAAAATCCAAGAGGAGTGTTAATCTTTTTGAAATTGGCCATTTTATTTTATAATTTTGATTTTCAATCCCTGCGAGACCCTAAAAGTAAAAAGCTGATTTCGGTCAGTATTGCTAACTCATGAACTACCATCCATGAAAACACGTCTTCTGTCGTTTTTGCTCTTTGTTTTCTTTTTTCCTGTCGGCCATATCACGTTCTGTGATGCTCGAAATGGTTCTTCCGAACCAGCGGTAAATCCGGGTTTTCCTGCGATGAAACTTTCTCTAGCAGCGGGCGGAAAAAGTAATTCCATTTTGCTTTTTACCCCCAATCTCGGGCAAGTGGCAGATGAAAGCAGTAAGCCACGAAAAGACATTCTATTCACAGCCCACCAAGGAGGCGTTACTGTTTTTTTGACGGCAAATGGCATTAGCTACCAATTTACAAAAGAGACAACTCCGAAAGATTTTGCCGAACGCATGGAAAGGGCAAGAACTCCGGAAGCTCTTGCAACGCTAGAGCAAGAAGATAAGATTCAGACTTACAGGTTTACGGTGTCCTTGCTAGGCGCCAATCCAAATCCGGAAGTTTTAAAGGAAGAAAAGAACAGTTACACCGAAAATTTTTTTCTTGCTCAATGCCCGAATGGGATTACCAATGTACCCAGTTTTGAGCGGCTTGTTTACAAGGATGTTTATCCGGGTATCGACTGGGTTTTATACAACCACGAGGGCGGTCTGAAATATGATTTTGTGGTGCATTCTGGTGCTAATCCTGCTCTTATAAAAATGCAGGTGAAGGATGCTGAGGCCGTGAATATTACTCCCAAAGGCGATTTGCTTATGCATACAAGTTTGGGAGAAGTACAAGATGCTGCTCCAACGGCTTTCCTCGATACTAAAGAAAAAGTGCCAGTAAGTTTTGTACAAGATGAAAATGGGATTATTTCATTTCGGACCAACAATTATAATCATTCAAAAGTGCTCACTATAGACCCTTCAATTAATTGGGGTACGTTCTACGGGGCCTCAAGTCTGGAATTCTTTTTTCAATGTGCGGTGGATGCGTCTAACAACGTTTATATGACGGGTCAAAGTACATCCACCACCGCTACAACTCTTACTACGAGCGGTGCTTATCAGGTTTCAATGAATGGCGCGAAGGATGCTTTGCTTGTAAAATTCAATAGCAGCGGCACTCGATTGTGGGCCACTTATTATGGCGGTTCCAACATTGAAGAAGGTTTTGGTTGTTCGCTCGATGCATCGGGCAATGTATTTATTTGTGGCAACACGATGTCCCCAACATCTTCAGGAATTGCCACCACTGGTGCCTACCAAACTACCTATGCCGGCGCAGGAAATAGGAATGCATATTTGGCAAAATTCAACAGTTCGGGAGTACTACAATGGGGAACGTATTTTGGCGGAAGTTCCGGTGAAGATGGAAGGTCTTGTGCTACGGACGCTTCCGGCAATGTGTATCTATCGGGTTATACAGCTAGCGCTAGCATCATGTCTGGTGGTTATCAAACATCATACGCCGGCGGTGGGGATGCTTTTTTGGTAAAATTTAATGGTAGCGGAACCTTTCAATGGTCCACTTACTACGGAGGTTCAGGCTTTGAGGAAGGTTATCACTGCACAACGGATGCGTCGGGGAATGTTTATATGGCTGGAGCAACAGGTTCTTCAGGATTGGCTACATCCGGCACGCAACAAACTACTAATGCAGGCGGCACTAGTGATGGTTTTTTAGTAAAATTCAATAGTAGCGGTGCACGCCAATGGGCAACTTATTACGGTGGCAGTGGCCAAGATGAAGCTCATGCTGTTGTGGAGGATGGAACGGGTAAAGTTTACCTCGGAGGTATGACAAGGTCTTCCAGTGGAATAAGTACGACCGGAGCGCACCAAACAAGTCTAGGCGGCACGGGCGGAAGTGGATTTCTAGTCAAGTTTGATGCCAGTAATGGCACGCGTATTTGGGGCACTTATTATGGCGGAGCTTCCAGTGCAGACAATGATCAGGTGCTTGGCGCCGCGATGCGATCCTCTGGTGGGGATGTTTATTTCTGCGGCACGACTAAGGCATCCTCAAATATTTACTCGGGCGGCTTTCACAGTTCCCTCGGTTCTTCAAACGGCGATGGATTTATTGCGCGGATAGATAGCAGCGGAGCACTCGTTTGGGGTTCTTACCTAGGTGCCAACGATTATACTTTTGGGGAGGGCTTGGCTGTTGATCCAGTTATTGGAAGTGTTTATTTTTCAGGAACCACCGTTGCCACAAGTGGAATTGCTACAAGCGGTGCTTACCAGACAACTTCAGGCGGGGGCGTGTACGATGGCTTTTTAGAGAGTATTTCGGATCCATTTCCGGCATCAGTCACAGGCATTAGTTTTTGTTCGGGAAGTAGTTTCTCCATCAATTATACGGTGAGTGGAACGTTCAATTCCGGAAACATTTTTTCGGTACAATTATCTGATGCTACAGGTTCCTTTGCGTCGCCGACAACTATTGGCAACGCTACCAGTACGACCAGTGGAAGTATTACCACTACTATACCCAGCACAGTACCTTCTGGGCTTCATTATCGTGTTCGTTTGGCGTCGAGTAATCCTTCAAGTATTGGTCCGGCAAACGGCACGGATATTTCCGTTGGTGGCAACAGAATGTATGTGAATGGCAGCATTGGTACTGGAGGCGATGGCTCTACTTGGGCTACCGCTTTCAAGACTTTAGATACCGCACTTTTTATTGCTAATGCTACCAATTGTGACCAAGAAATTTGGGTGAAGTCCGGCACATATTACCCCATGAATGGCGCGTCGGTGGCGACTTCCAGAGATTCTTCTTTTAGAATTTTAAGAAATGGTATAAAGATTTATGGCGGCTTTGCTGGTACAGAAACTGCGCTCACGCAAAGGAATATCGCTGCCCATCCAAGCATACTTTCCGGCGATATTGGTACCGTTAATGATAGC
>JBDTKK010000136.1:0-4594 GCA_039935335.1 Chitinophagaceae bacterium | reverse complement strand
ACTGCTCCTTGCAGTTGCCCTTATTCCCCAAATAGCCTTTGCACAATACAAAGGCGGCACCAACGACGGTGTCTCGTTAGACGGAAGTAAGTTACAAAATCCACTTCCAGCTATCTACTCCGGCGGAGTTGATGATGGCCTTGGGACTGTTTTGTCAATTCATCAAAATGCCCTGCCCGGAATATTTTCCGGTGGGAGCAATGATGGGTTCGAAGCTGTTTTGAGCACCAATCAAAATCCGCTGCCTTCCATTTTTAGAGGTGGCCAGGACGATGGTCTTAGTCTTGGGCTTGCTTTTAAACAAAATGACGTTCCACAGATCTTCAGCGGTGGCCAGGACGATGGCGTGGCAAGTGCCGTCGTGTTTGCACAAAATCCTATCCCCGGAATTTTTAAAGGTGGTGTCGATGACGGCTTTGGCTTTGGCTCGAACAGCGTTCAGAACGCCTTGCCCGGCATCTTTACCGGTGGGCAAGATGATGGCTTTTCGGTCAGTGTCAGCGTGAGGCAAAACAAGTCAGACGCGTTACCTATTAGCATTCTATCTTTTACAGGAAACTGGTTTAATGACGATGCTGTACTTGGTTGGGAGGTTTCCGATCAGAAAAATCTCAGACATTTTGAGCTCGAAAGAAGCGATGATGAGGGGAAGCAGTTTTCGACTATTACCACGACGGAGCCAAGTGTCAGCAACCTGTATCGTTATACGGATGTACGAGCCTACGACCTCCCTCCCGATTTCTTACTTTATCGACTGAAGTGCGTGGATAATGCAGGTGGTTCCAAATTTTCTGCTATTGTTCGCTTAGATAAAGACAAGGCTGCAGCCACTATGGTGGTGTATCCTAATCCTACCGGCGGCAAATTCACGCTCGCTATGATGAATGTTTCGGGCTTCAGCAATTACGAATATTCCCTAATTGCCGGAGACGGCAAATTGGTGAAACAGGGCTCCGTTCTTTCCGAAAAGACTGAATTCAACTTGAGCGGCTTTGCCAATGGAAGCTATCACTTGTCTGTTTTCCAAAAGGGGAAACTCCTGCAACATTTTACGATCATCCTTACTCAATAACCAAAAACCAAAACCAACCACTATGAAACGACTCACTCTTTTAGTAATCGCTCTTGTCCTAAGCTTCGGCTCGGCCTTTGCCAACAATGTTCAAATATCCAACGTAACTATTATCAATAACGGTCCTGGAGCTATTCAGGTTCAGTTTGACCTTAAATGGGATAATAGCTGGCGCACCAATGTAGGTCCGGCGAACTATGATGGAGCCTGGGTATTTTTTAAATTCAAGGCTCCCGGAGGAAAATGGGAACAACTGTTCATGACCGGCAGTAACAATGTGATACCGGCAGGATTTGACTTCTACCAAACCAAGAATTTTATGGTGGGCGCAATGATTTACCGTGATGCTAGCAACATGGGCATAGGTAGTGTCAGCATTACCGGAGTAAAACTGGGTGTGACAAACGTACTGCCTTACGATATCGACTTACGTGGAATGGCCATTGAAATGGTTTATGTTCCTGCACCTACCTTCCGCCCGCTGTTTGGCGATGGCGATGGGGTCAATGAGTCTGTAAACGCCTTGCATTATGCGGACAATACGGCGACGACGGGCTCTCTAGCGCTCACTAAATGTGATGCAAACAGCATGGATGATGCAAAATTGGAAACGGATGGCATCTACGTCTATTCAAATGATACATTGCAGACTACAAATCCAATTAGCAGCTTAGACGCTTTCCCTACGATGAAAGCGGTTTGGTGCATGAAATATGAATTGAGTCAGGCAGGCTATCGGGATTTCCTGAACACATTAGATTCTCAACAGCAAGCAACGAGGACAGACGCTGCTCCAACTAGTGTAAGAGGAACCACAGCATTCACTACTCCTGTAGGAAATTTTCTCGTTATAGATACACCTGCTACTGCCACCAAAGCTGCGGTATATAGCTGCAATCGAAATGGCAATGGGGTTCATAATGAAAGTGCGGATGGCGAATGGGATGCTTGTTCCAATTTAAAATGGACGGACCTTGCAGCATTCCTCGACTGGAGCGGCCTGGCGCCCATGAGCGAGATACAATTTGAAAGGATGGCCAGGGGGACCTCTTCAGCAGGGGCTAATCTGGCTGTCCTTGGAGAATTTGCCTGGGGAGACACAACTATTACCAACGGCAGCTATACTTTAACCGGTACAGGTAGTGCAAACGAGTTGGCAAGTAATGCATCGGCTACCCGCGGAAACGCTAATTATGGCAACGCAGCTGCTTCGGCAGCCAGTTTGCGAAATGGCATCTTTGCCACAAGCACTTCCAACCGTCGTACCAGCGGCGCATCATTTTATGGCATAATGGAATTAAGCGGCAATCTTCAAGAAATGTGTATTTGCCTTGGTAATGTTGCAGGCAGATCCTGTAAGTATGTACCCAATGGAGACGGTAGGCTTTCGGCTCTTGGAAATGCTCAGCTCAATCCTGGCGGTGGTGGATTTTGGCCCGGCATGGAAGGTAATTTCAGTCTCGGCGTAGCAAATGCCTGTGTTCTTAATTGTGAGGTGACCAGCTTCGCAGGGATTCGTTTAAGAGGCGGAGGAAACACAGATGCTGCATCCGTTCTTGCTATTGCGGACAGAAGTGTCGTTTTTCAACCAACATCCAGGACTGGTGGCAGAGGCGGACGCGGTGTACTGAATTTCCGGTAGAAATACTTTTCGGTATTTAAAGCCTGCAGCCGTATAGCTGCAGGCTTTTTGGGCTTTATGAGAATCAAAAGCCTTTATTTTTATGTCCCAAATCCCCGTTCACAAATCTTTTTCAATCAGCGCTGATGAAGAAATCGGCGTTCCAATGACCTTTATCAACACCACATTCCCTCAATTTGTCTTGGCGGCATAAACGAAACAGGTCTGGTTTCTCTAATACATTTCAAATCCCCCTCGGGGTAGTTTTCAAGTAGAGGAAACGATCATCAACGCTTTTGAGACAACTGTATAACGAATTTATTGTTGAAATGTAGGAGATTGAGCGACAACTAAAATTGATGACCTATAATGCAATAAAGCTAGCTAGCTCTGCAAAAGCTTAAAATGCTGCTCCGCCATTTCCCGGATATTATCTCCAATGGCCAGTGATGCCGTAGCTGCCGGCGAAGGTGCATTGAGTACATGTATGCTGATATCTTTATATTCTATCCGAAAGTCGTCGCGGGTATCGCCATTTTCGCTGAGCAACATAGCGCGTACGCCTGAATTTCCGGGTTTCAGATCCTCCATCTTCAGGTCAGGAACTAACCTTTGCAGGGTTTTGAGAAAAAGCTTTTTGGAGAAAGCTCTACGGTATTCATTGAGGCCGAAGTTCATGTTTTGGAAGAACAATTTCCAAGTACCCTTATAACTCAAGGCGTCTAAAGTATCCTTCCAGCTAAAATCCGTCTTGCCATAACCTTCTCTCTTAAAGGTGAAAACGGCATTAGGACCACACTCGATATGACCGCTCGTCATGCGGGTAAAATGGACACCAAGAAAAGGGAAATCAGGATTTGGTACCGGATAAATCAGGTTCTTTATTTTATGTTTTGCCTGCTCGGAAAGTTCATAATAATCTCCTCGGAAACCTACTACTTTTTCTTTAAGTGCAATATGATCCTTACGTGCCAGTCTGTCTGCTTGTAACCCTCCGCAGAAAATGGCAAACTTACTTCGATATTTATTTTTGTTGGTGCTAATGTGATTCAACTCTCCGATTTTTTCAAAAAAAATTGCTTCTTCATTTAATACCAAGCGACTTGCGGCATTAGTTGCCAGCGCAAGTTCCACCATTTTTTCCGTGGCCTTTACATAATCTATAATGCCGGTGCAGGGCACCCAAATTCCGGCAATCCCTACGCAGAACGGTTCATGCTCCTTAATCTGAGCCGCAGTTATGCGCTCAATACCTTCAATACCATTCTCCAAGCCGGTAGCAAATATTTTATCGAGGTAAGGGAGCTCGGATTCTTCTGTAGCCACCACGATCTTGCCGCAAACATCATATGGAATGCCATATTCTTCTGCAAATTTTACCAGCTCCCTTCTCCCCTCCACACAATTCTTAGCTTTCAGCGATCCGGGCTTATAGTATAGTCCGGAATGCAGGACGCCGGAATTATTTCCTGTCTGATGATAAGCAAGTCGGGATTCCTTTTCTATAAGAATAATGCTCAGCGAAGGATGATGCTTTTGTATTTGGTAAAAGCTGGCTGCTCCTACGATTCCTCCGCCTATAATGGCAATGTCAAAAATGTTATTTTCCAAGTTCTTGTTTTAAATAATGTTAGGCTTATTCCAAAATCAAAGCAATGCAAATCAAGGTACAACCTAGTAATTGATTGCTTTCGGCAAAATTAGGTCAATCTTTTTAAGAGGAGTGCGGAACGGTGTCTGGCTCTTTATTGTTTAAAGCTCCATTTCAATATCCTTTTTGGTCTCCGACCTACAACGAATTGGAACTTTTCGTAGCCAGAGGCTACAAGATAGAGCGACGTAGGCGGAACCTACGCCGAACGACGTAGGCGGAATCTACGCCGACCGAGAATGAGATTATG
>JBDTKK010000135.1:0-3557 GCA_039935335.1 Chitinophagaceae bacterium | reverse complement strand
GGGGAAAGCCCGCAAAATTTCCAGCTATAATCAATTTCCCATTGTATTCAACGATACTATTTATGATGCCACCGCTAGATATTACACTATCCTCGCCCATAAAACGCGTGAAATGCGTACCATCGTAGCTTACTACGTGAGACTCGCCATGCACACCATTGAAGGAACTATCTATAAATACTCCTCCGATGATTAGATTGCCTTTGTATTCACAAAAGGAATAAACGCCAATAGCAGGAGCATAAGGGTCTGAATTATCAACCTTTCGCCATGTGTTATTTTCTAAAACGAAGACATCTGAACCACCAACATATAATTTTCCATTCCATTTAATTATCGCATCTACATAGCGCAATCCATTAAATGCTGGTAAAGTGTCAATAGTTTTGTTTTGGTTAATTCTAATTATACGATTAGTAATCTCTCTGGATCCGTCTTGACGTTCATAATACCCACTGATATACAGCGAGTTATCCGTTGAATCAAAGTACATTGTTGTAGCATTATTTGTAAACAAATTTCCAGAGAAAGTCTCCCAATGCACCTGTCCCAAAACCATATTGCCCCAAAGGAGCAATATGGCTAGAAACAGCTTAGTTCTTAATAATTTGGATAGTTTCATTTTGGGTAGGGTTAGTTAGTGAAAGGAAATAAACACCATTGGCAAATTTATTCAAGTCTAGGTTCAGTATATTCTTGTCGGCATCCGCTTGTGCAGTTTTTTGTAGTACGACTTGCCCCAGAGAATTCATTACTCTTAGCGAAATTGGTTGGGTTTGTCGCAAGCAATAATAACTAGGCTTCTATTGGTTAGAATTTTAACGAACGTAATCCCCGTTTTCGGATTTACATAATTTTAGAACTTAAATAACACTGCATTAACACTACAAGTGCCAACTAAGACCAGTGAGGGGACATTTTCGCTACTGAATAATTCTATTGGGCACTCGCCCTTACCCCAACCCACACAAAAACGCCATCGTATCCACCCCATCCGCATAATCCGAAAGCCCAGGTCTTTGAGAGCCACCAAAAGGAACTTCCTCCCGACACACAATCGCCTGAATATCGGTATCGTTTCGGAGCTTAGAAAGCAATGATTCTTTGTCTTGATAATAGCGGTAATGCAGCACACTCACCGCCGAAAAAGGAATTTCATTTTCCACCAATAGAAGAGAACCATTGTCGAGATAAGGTACTTTATTGAGCAGAAAAATTGCAAGATGGTAATCGTAGTTGTTGCGGTATTTGTTGTGGTCGTTGATGGCTCTAAAAGATTCCAGGCTGCGCAAAAGCGGAATAAAATCATAGCCTTCCGGCACGCAAAGCTGCGTCACGCTGCGGCAGCCGAGGCCAAAGAAACTGAAAATATCTTGGCCTAATTTTTGAAAATCCTCTTCCGTTTCTGTACCGTCCAAAACCGCTACAGACGTGCGATTGCGCCTGATGACGTGGGGATATTTTCCGAAATATTGTTCGAAATATCGAGCGGAGTTGTTGCTGCCGGTGGCGATGTAGGCATCGCAGTTTTTGAGAAAATCTGCAAAGCGAATTTGGGTAGCCACTTCTTCATCCCAAGAAGCCAAAACTTCTACCAAATGCGGTAGCAAAACATCGTCTTTCTCCGAAGGTTTTAAAACAATATTATGACCGCAAAGGAAGCCACAAAGAAAATCATGAAACCCAACGAGCGGAATATTTCCGGCCATCACAACGCCTACCAGGTGCGGGTTTGCAGGGAGTGTATAGGTTTTTAACCAAGACTCTAATTTTTCTTTTTCAAGAAATGCTGTAGCAATATTGGTGGCAGCCAGTTCAATAAAATCTTGCGTAAACCAAGCATTTCTATCAATGGCTTTTTGTTTGGCATTTTGCCATGCTTCGCCATTCTCCAAAATGTAGTCGCCCAGTTTAGCCAATAGATTTATTCGATGTTGCCAATGCACAGTGTGTCTCTTTTTTCTTTCCGCGAAATTGTACCTTTGCCCGCAATTAATTTGGCTTTACTAAGAAAGTTTTAAGAAAGCACCACTTTGGCAAATGTGGCTTTGATACTAGCTTTCAGCGAAATCTTCTTTAAAAAGCAAAAGCAATTTCAGTCAATTTTTAAGAATAAAAACCGACAACCACCATGGCTATTATAATAACGGATGAATGTATCAATTGCGGAGCCTGCGAGCCCGAGTGCCCTAATAATGCGATTTATGAGGGGGGTGTGGAATGGGCGATAGAGGATGGTACTACCGTGAAAGGCACTTATACTTTAATGGATGGCACTACCACGGATGTAACCGCGCGTCATGAGCCTGTTGCTGTGGATGTTTACTTTATTGTGCCTGATAAATGCACGGAGTGTCAGGGCTTCCACGAAGAGCCGCAATGCGCGGCTGTTTGTCCGGTAGATTGCTGCATACCCGATGAAATGTACAAGGAAACGGTGGAGGAATTATTGGCTAAGAAGGCTCGGCTTCACATTTAGAATCCTTTATTGGCAAGGGTTTCAGGCACTTTGAGCATTCCTCAAAAGAGAATTGGGTTTCGTATTGTGGGTTAAAGTACACTCCCGACTCCTCAAGCTCTTTTTGAAGTTCAGCGCGATGTTGAATTGGTTGCTTGGGGGAATAGTCATGATACCGCTCTTCATTTCCAAATTGTACTAAATGCCGTAATGCCGCCCCTACATGGCTTGCTTTAAAAACCATTTCGGCGGCGTTCTACCAAAGCTTCGCCTCTACGGGGCTTTACCTGCTAAACCCTCCAAACCATTTTGCATTTTCAATTTTGCATTTTTAATTTTTAATTCCCCCCTTCGTCCAGCTCCCGTCGGGCATTCCTAATCTATCCACTTCTTCCGAAATCGTGATGAAGTAACTAGGGCCAGCATGTGCATTCATCACCCGCTTTTCCTTACCATTTATTGTAAAAGTGAAGTGTAAACCCGGTAAGTCAACAAAACGCACCTTATACATATCGGCACAAGTATCAATGCGGTCGTTGGCGCATTCCTGCAACAGCTTTTGAGCATTCTCCGGTCCAATATTTTTCTCGAAAACACCCTGTAGTTCGGCATTTCTACCGCCGGTGTATTTTGCCATTCCATTGCTATTGATGGTGATACTATATTCTGGGCATTTCCCATAGCAACCACTTCGGCGCATGGTAAGCGAAGTGATTTTTACGACACTTTTCGTGCTGGTTACAGCCTTTTTTGTACTATGCGTTTTCGTTACTTTTTTGCTTTGTGCACAAGCCGTGAACATCCCGACAAAAAGGAGCGACACGATTATCAAATTCTTTCTCATAAAGTCTTTATTTTGAGCGCAGGAATAGTACCTCGCGACTACCGACCCTGCAAATATGCTACCATTTACTGAGGATGAAAGGCTGAGTCAACTAGCACTCACATTTATTGATGGCATTGGGCCCAAAATGGCGCGGGTGCTTTTTAGTCATTTTGGGACTGCCGCAGCTGCGCTGAATGCACCTTTGAAGGAATTAAAATCTGTTGGCGGCATGGGGGAGGTTAGAGCAAAAGCCTGTAAGGATACTAAAATCCT
>JBDTKK010000134.1:0-4205 GCA_039935335.1 Chitinophagaceae bacterium | reverse complement strand
GTTAGAAAAGCCTCCGCCATCAGCGTAGGAATGTAAGCCTGCTACATCAGAGGCATAATTCTGTAAAAAAGTGCAATAGCGAAATGTTGGGTTACTAATTCCACTAGCACCGCGACTGTAAAAACTTCCTCCAACGTTGGCTTTATTTCTAGTAAAGGTGCAGTTCTGAATAAGCGGATTGCATTGGGTTCCTGTACCATTCGCAATGCTAAGGATGCCACCACCATCTCCGCCCACTAAGGTAATAATTGTTCCCAAACTGAAGTTACCTCCATTGGCATTCGCTCGAGTGATGGTGAGGCCATCAATTACGGTAGTTGTATCAATTGTAGTACCGCTGGGACTGATGATGGTAACAACGTGATCGCTATTATCTGTTGAATCATTTACGGTACCAATATCGCCTGAAAGAATACTTGGATTTGCGGAGATATTCCTTTGCGAAAGTGCCGTTTCCGTCCCCGCAAAACCGCCATAAATTTTGATACCATTTCTAAGAATCCTGAAAGAAGAATCGCGGCTGCCGCTGATTGTCGTAGGATTTTGCATTGGGAAGTATGTTCCTTTTGCAACCCAGATTTCGTTGATATTGCTACATCTATTTGCAGCCGTTAATGCTTCCCAAACCGTCTTATAAGCAGTAGTCCAACTTGTGCCGGTACCCGAACTGGCTTTGCTACTATCCACATAAAGCCTCGTTCCTCCAGGGCAGGTTATTAGGTTTTCGTAAGCACCCATATCCACGGTGGTCTGTTGGATGCGTGCCGCGCCTGTAATATCTGTAGTGATGCCAGATGGAATAAGGGCATTTGAACCTGCATTTACAGCTGAAGAAAGGATTGAGAGTTTTAACCCATCATCGGCTGTACCCCAAATATTGTCGGCGCCAATCGGATTTGCAGCGTTTACAAATTGCGGGTCCGTATTTACAGAACTGAACGCGTAGTTTACTGTGCCCGTTCCTGCAACGCTTATTCCATTATCCCATAAAATTGTGTTGTTGAAATTGACCGTACTTGTGCCATCTGCCCCAACCGAATTACTGTTTGGATTGCCCGTGCTTGCTGTCGAATTGCCGTAAAGAGTTGTATTGTAGAAGTTTACCGTCGTACCAGTGTTAAGATGCACAGCGCCACCTCCGGCTCCGGTTCCACCTGCTGTTGAATTGCCCGTGAGCACACAATTGGTAAAATTGGTAGTGCCTTGGTTATTGTGTAACACGCCACCTATATTCTGGCACTTATTGCCACTAAAAACACTGCTTACAATATCTAGATTTGCAGAACTATTTTTATCAATCGCTCCCAGAACGCTACCATAATTATTGATAAAACGGCTGCCTGTTATTGTGCCGGCAATTGAGGAATAAAATGCAAGAGCGCCTCCAAAATTTGCTGTACTGTCGTTTATAAAATCGCAGTTAGAAGCAGACAACCAGCTTGCATTAACTACAGCAACGGCTCCCCCATAACCGTTAGCGGTATTCGCAGTAAAAATATTGTTCGAAGACGTGAGCGAATCATTGCTAACATAAATGGCACCACCAAAATTGCTGGAATTTCCATTAAAAGAACAATTACTGAAGCTGCTGCTGTGGCCATTTAAACACACTGCACCACCAACCCCGGTAGAAGTATTTCCCGTGAAGATGCAGGAATCGAATGCAGGAATAACAAGCCCAGCGCCACTATTTGCAAACACTGCTCCACCATCTCCATTGAATGATTTATTGCCGGAGAAAGTGCAATCCGTGAACACCGGCATCGAAAACGAACCATAAATAGCAAAGCCTGCGGAATTCGATTCCATATTATTTGAAATGATGCAATTCCTAAGAACAGGGCTACTCTCACCACCAGAATAGGAGGCAAAATACCCTGCTCCTCCATAATAGCTACCCGCATTTTGAGAAAGTGTACAATTTGAAATCAGAGGGCTGCATTTATTCCCCGAGCCATTGCCTGCAACCAAAACTCCCCCTCCATCAGTACGACTTAAAGATGTTCCGTTTACATAAAAGAAACCTCCAGCATTATTTTCACCTCTAGTAATCGTCAGTCCATCAAGAATAGTATTGGTATCAATTTGGCTTGTACTCGTCCCAACAATTGTAAAGACATGATAAACGTTGTCGGTGCTATCATTAACGGTACCAATATCGCCGGAAAGTATGCTTGGATGGGCAGCGATATTCCTTTGCGTGAGCGCAGTTTCTGTACCTACAAAACCACCATAAACGCTCACGCCATTCCTTAAAATCCTAAAAGAAGAATCGCGGCTGGACGCAACCGTGGTAGCATTTTGCATCGGGTAATAAGTCCCCGCCTTCACCCAAATATCATAAGCACCACTTCCTACATTGGCCGTATTGAGCGCTTCATAAATAGTCTTAACTGGGGATGCCCAACCGCCTCCTGACCCCGATGATGATATGGAAGCATCCACATAAATACGCGTCTGTGCAAAAGTTGACTCTTGCGAGAAAACTCCCAAACAGATTAAAAATATTAACGGCAAGATTCTTTTCATAATCCAGACTTTTCTAAATAATATTAATTAAGTTTTCGTCATTCAAGTGAATATCACCCGAGACTATATTCTATCCGCTTCCTTTCGACCTAATCCTTCGAAGCCATCTCTCTAGTAAATTGATGGTCGATTCCATTAGCTAAAAAATAGACGCTTATAGCCTCTCTAAGTACAGAGAATAATTTCGCTCTTTTAGCCAGACAATTTATATCCGCCACTTGTCCGAAAGGTGGTCTTAAGAACAATGTAGTAGTACTTTTTCCGTTCGTGACTACCGAAAGTCTCGCCGCAGGAATACAAGGTTTTACCGCTGGTTTCGGTATGGGATTTGGGACTTCGCAAACATTAGTTTGGAGGAGAAAAAAGCCTGAAACAATGAACGCGAGCGATAGGAAATGTACTTTCATCTGTAATGATTCATGCGCTAGAAATGCTGACGAAAATCAGTGTTTTACATTCAGAATCCAAAGGAATTGAAAAACAAAATTATAAAAAACAAAACGAGTTGTACATCACTTTTCCTGAAATCCTTTCTCCTTCCTTTAGCGAACATCACTGTCAATATATAACTTGCATTATTGCATAGCGGTACGAAACAACACGAGCTAAATCCCTTTTAGTAGTGCTCTTTCTTAACAAAACAGGTAGGCTCAAACCTTGCTTACCTCCTCGACCCAATCTTTAAGCTCAGCCCCATATCCCCATGCGATAGCAAACTATTTACTAACGGCTCTTCCTTTATCCATATACTGATTTTCCCACCAAAAAAAAAAGATTATTCCGCAGATTTTCATAGCCAAACGCGAATAAGTGTAGTCTTTTCGACAAAGCGTTTTTGTAATGAAACTGTCATGGCAAGCCCTATCAAAAAGCCTTTCCAGACTATTGGCATAAGCGTTGAATAACGCGAACAAAGCAGACACGCCGACAACAAAAAAGCGAGCAAAAAGCCCGCTTTCTTAGAAAGAAATCAAACAAAGAATTCCCTACACCACCACATTAATCATCCGCCCTTTCACAAACACAATCTTCTTCGGTGTCTTGCCTTCCAGCCATTTCACTACCGTTTCATCAGCCAAAACCGCCGCTTCAATACTGCTTTGCGATGCATCCAAAGCAAAGCGCATTTCCGTACGGGTTTTACCATTAATGGCAACTGGATAAAGCTTGGTGCTTTCAATAAGATATTGCTCATCGTGCTGCGGGAAAGGTGCCAGCACCACGCTGCTTTCATGCCCAAAACGATGCCATAATTCCTCTGAAATATGCGGTGCAAATGGTGCTAAAATCACGACCAAGCCTTCCAGCACATCGCGAGATTTGCACTTGGCTGTACTCAATTCGTTCACGCAAATCATAAACTGACTCACGCAGGTATTGAAACCAAATCGCTCAATGTCTTCAGCCGTTTTCTTGATGGTCTTATGAATGCTGCGCAATTCGGCTTCCGTGGCTGGAACATCTGCTGGTAGCCATTCTCCGCCATCACCAACATACAAACGCCAGAGCCTTTTCAGGAAACGATGTACACCTTCTATGCCTTGTGTGTCCCAGGGTTTACTCACTTCTATCGGCCCGAGAAACATCTCGTACATCCGGAAAGTATCTGCGCCGTATTGGGCTACAATGTCATCTGGATTGACGACGTTGTATTTGGATTTGGACATTTTTTCGAC
>JBDTKK010000133.1:0-4999 GCA_039935335.1 Chitinophagaceae bacterium | reverse complement strand
GAAGTACATTGGATACGCAATCCAAAACTTCCCTTTGCCAGCGAAGAAATCGTGAAGTTTAAAGTGGAAAGTAATTCGGTTACGGAGGTGTATCTGCGATAATTTTTGGCTTTGAAAAGCTCCCCGAGTTTGTTAGCTTTTCTTCCCTTGTTGCAAGAGCTCTATCACCCCCTCCTGTACCAAAATCCTATACCCAATCCTATCATTACTGATTCCCTCCTTTAGTTGATAAGTAAACTGAAACGAGCCATCAGCGCCCATTGTGGTCTCGAAATAGGAAAACAAAAGCTCAGTTCTTTTCTCAAAATGATGTGCCACTTCGTGGATGTGCGTGGACAATATCATGATGTGATTTTTGTGTCCCAACAAACCTTCAACCACCGCACTAGTGCATTCATAAGCATCATGAACATTGGTGCCTTTAAATAGCTCGTCCATCAATACGAGATGCGGCTCTTCGCCTGAAATCTTTTGCGCCGTGGATTTCATTCGCTTTACTTCAGCGAAGAAATAACTCTCGCCCAGCAGCAGATTATCTTCTACATGCATGTTCGTAATGATGCCTTGCAAGAAGGAAATTTCCATCGCTTTCGCTGGTACGCCCATGCCCAAATGCGCCAACAATGCAGCAACTCCAAGCGCACGCATAAAGGTTGTTTTTCCACTCATGTTAGCGCCTGTCAACAATAAGAAGAATTGCTCCTGATTGAATGAAACGCTGTAGGGAATGGGCTTTGAGAGAAGTGGATGAAAAATCCCTTCCGACTTCAACACTATTTCTTTTGAATCATTGAGCTTGGGAAAATGCCAGCCCAGCGTTTTCGTCGCCACTGCCATGCCTTGCCAACAATCTAGGCGAGCAAAATGTATCAGCAACCGCTGAACGGCATTTTTCAATTCCCGACGGGCGCGAAAAGAAAGTCGAACCAAGGTGTTGTACGGCGTATTCTTATTTACGGCAAGCAAAAGTGGAACGAGCGGATGCTCGAGTTCCTTTTGCATCATGTGTAATTCAGACTCCAACTTGGTAGGCAATGCAGCCGATTGGCCATTTAATAAGGCACAAAGCTCCGAGCATCCCCGCAGGAAATCCGACAAATGCGTGAGCGAAAACTGGATAAAGGTGTACTGATTTCGGTTTAATAATTTTTGAAGAAAAGAACCGATAAGCAGATTAAATGCGCCCGGAGTGTCCACTTCATTGTCTGCCGAATCGAAGAACTTTTCTAAAAGAACGATAGTGCCATTGCTAATGCTTTTTGTCCAACTTTCTTCATGCGCACTCCACCAATGAATCACTTCTTGCAAGGCTTGTAATTGCTCAAAAGTCTCCGACGGATTTCGGATATGCTTGCGCAAAGCTTCGCGCCCAATATTGGTGGAGCAATGGTCAATCAGCGTAGCAATATCCTCACCAGACTGGCTAAAAATATTGAGGTCGAGCAGGGTGGTTTTGTCTATCTGCATGGGCGAGTAAATCCTGAGCTATTCTTTCTTCTTCCAAGAAAACTAACGGTCAAATTTTAGTCGTTGTCCCATACCAGACGCAAACACCCGCTCATTTTCATAAGCAGCGTAACCATTTACAAAAGTGGTGTGAATGCGTGCCGGAAAGCGCTTCCCTTCCAATGGCGACCAGCCGCAGCGATAAAGCAAATTTTCCTTACTCACCGTGTAACTGCCTTTCAAATCCACCAACACCAAGTCTGCGGCATAGCCTTCGCGGATATAGCCACGGTCTTTTATCTGAAAGCATTCTGCCGGAGCATGTGCCATTTTCTGCACCACTTTTTCTAATGAAATCCTACCCTTATTCACATAGTCGAGCATCATTAAAAGTGAATGCTGCACCAAGGGCAAACCCGATGGTGAGGCCGGATAAATAGCGTGCTTTTCTTCCCAGGTATGCGGTGCATGGTCAGTGGCAATAACGTCCAGTCGGTCGTCAAGCAAGGCTTCCCAAAGTGCTTCTTTATTAGAGGCTTCTTTAATGGCAGGATTGCATTGAATCAGCGTTCCCAATCGAGCATAATCATCGGCAGTGAAATGCAAATGATGCACGCAAACTTCGTTCGTAATCTGCTTTTCGCGCAGCGGCAGCATGTTGCTGAACAACTGCAATTCCTTGGCGGTAGAAATATGGAGAATATGCAGCCTCGCCCCGGTTTGCTTAGCCAATTGCACAGCCGTGAAAGAACTTTCGAAACACGCTTCTACGTCGCGAATGAGTGGATGATATTTCACATCGTGCACGTCGGGATACTTCAATTTATTGGCGGCAATCACGGGTTCGCTTTCGCAATGTGTGGCAATGAGCAGCTCGCTGTCGCGGAAGATTTTGTTGAGCGTAACGAAGTTGTCCACGAGCATAGAACCTGTGGACGAGCCCATGAAAATCTTCACGCCGCAGATGTCTTGCTTCTTCGCATTCGACTTCAAAACTTCTTCCGCATTATCATTGGATACGCCCATAAAAAAGGAATAATTGGCGTGGGAATCTCGAGCGGCAATCTTGTATTTATCCTCCAGCAAATCTTGCGTAAGTGCCGCTGGGCGCGTGTTGGGCATTTCCATAAAGGAAGTGGTACCACCCGCAACCGCTGCCGCCGATTCCGTTTCTATACACGCTTTTTGGGTCAAACCCGGCTCGCGAAAATGCACTTGGTCGTCGATGCAACCAGGCAAAAGATGCAGCCCCTCTGCGTTGATCATTCGGACATCTTCATGGGTAGAAATATCTTTGTCGATTCGGGCGATGATGCCGTCTTTGATGAGGACATCCGCAATGAAGGTCTTCCCTTCGTTTACAATAGTTGCTTGCTTGATGAGTATGCTTTCCGACATGTACTGTTAGGTTGACTTGTAAATACAGATACTTTTGCAGCAAGTTAGCACCAACCTCACACTTAGCTTTTCGCTTGATGATCCATAAAATTTTACCTGCTTTTCTCTTTGTGGCATTTGCCTTTCCCGCTTCTGCCCAAACTACCTATTTGCCCCTTGGGCAGGAAGATTATCATCTGCTTGATAAGCTGGAAACACGGCAAGGTTTCTTAGACCAAAATCTCTATCTCGCAGATAAACCGGTGTCTCGCAAAGGCGCGGTGAAGTTCCTAGAATCAGTAAAGGATTTGGACTTTGGAGATGGCGTAAACCAAGGCTACGTGGGGCTTACAGACATTGACCGCTACAACATTGCCCACGCCATTTCGGTGAGTGGCGAATGGGCTGCTAATGGTGACGGTGCTATTGATTCCAAGCATCCTTGGTTCAAAGGCGCGTTCTATAATAAGCAACCCGACCTGCTTCATGTAAAAACGCCGAATTTCTTTATGGTGGCCAATCCTGTTATTTCCTTCACTGGCATTTCTGAAAAGACCTCTCGCCCAAGCGACCCAAGCACACTTTTATCCAGCAGTCGCGGTGTGGAAGTTCGCGCTCGCATTACGGACAAGATTGGCCTTTACACCTACTTCGCCGACAATCAAGAACAGCTTCCCTCCTTTGTCAGAGATTATGCTTTGTCTCACCAAGCCGTGCCTGGAGCGGATTATTACCAAACGCCTTCTGCCAAAACCTTTGATTATTTACAAGCTCGAGGCTATGTAGATATTGCTGCCATAAAGGATATCGTCAATGTCACTTTTGGCTACGACAAGCATTTTATTGGTGACGGCATTCGCTCGCTGTTCCTTTCCGATTTTTCATCCGGAGCTACTTTCCTTCGCCTCAATACCAGGATTTGGAAGCTCAATTATCAGAACCTTTACCTCGAACTCACACCTCAATATACCCGTGGTGCCGACCAGCAATTACCTCATAAATATGCCACCATGCACCATCTTAGCATCAATGCTACGCGTTGGCTAAATATTGGATTGTTTGAGAGCACCATCTTCGACCGTGGCAATCGTTATGAGTTTTCATACATGAATCCTGTTATTCTCTACCGCGCTGTGGAGCGGTCCAATGGCTCACCGGATAATGAGAATTTGGGCTTGAATTTTAAAGCAATCGTGGCGCGGCATCTTCAGTTTTATGGTCAGGTATTTTTTGATGAATTCAAGAGTAAGGAACTCTTTGCCGGGAAAGGTTGGGTGAACAATAAATTTGCCGTTCAGCTTGGTGGGAAATACTTTGATGCGTTTGGTATTCCTAATCTTGATTTGCAGGGCGAAGTCAATATTGTACGGCCTTTCACCTACTCACATTCCGATACGCAAGCCAACTATACTAACTATAACCAACCGTTGGCGCATCCGCTGGGCGCGGGTTTTGGAGAAATAATTGGTGTGGCCAACTATCAACCTATCAGGAAACTTTACCTCAATGCGACGGTGATGTATTACAAACAAGGTCTTGATTCTCCAATTGGTGGCGGTGCTTATACCAACTTCGGTAGTAATATCTTTGATAACTACGCCCTGCACACGCCAGTAAATCCTGCCGACCCCGACCATGGATACGGACTAATTAATGGTGTGAAAACCACCACGCTTTCTTTAAGTTTTAATGCTTCTTACGAGCTGCGCGAGAATCTGTTTATTGACCTTGGTGCGACGAATAGGGTGATGAAATATGACGATGGCACCAAGCCGGATTTTACAAGTACTTATTTCTATGGCGGGCTACGGTTGAATTTTGCTCGGCGGGATTATAATTTTTATTGAGGGGGTAGTAGTTTTGCTGTGGAGCGGTAGAGGCGGCTGCAAATCCGCAACCAGGTGGCGCTGGGATTGCAAATCCAGCGTTGGCGAGTGTATTTCGGAAGCTTACAATTTACAGACAACAAAGCAGGTGTAGATGTTGCTAGTCTGGCGGCGGGTTTTTACTTTGTCGAGTTGAAAGATGGGAATGGATTTAGGTTGAAACTTTTGAAGGAATGAAACTATGGAACATGATGGTTTTAAACACAACACAACAGGAGGCAGTCCAGCCACAAGCAGGCTGCGTGCGGGCTTACGCGTCATGCTTGCGGCAGATGGGCGGGCTTTGCACA
>JBDTKK010000132.1:0-8031 GCA_039935335.1 Chitinophagaceae bacterium | reverse complement strand
TTGACTTCAATCCATATGATTTCATAATAAATTCTATTTCTTTTAGCCGTTGTTGGTATCCCGTTTGGCGTAGGCTTCAGCCTACGTCCAACTATCTTGTAGCCTTAGGCTACTCAATAAATTCACTTCCTCCCCGCCCAAGCTTTCAAATTCTCCCGCAAGATATTCAGTGGTACGCAACCATGTTTCAGCACCTCATCATGGAAGGAAGCAATCTTGAATTTTGAGCCCAATTCCTGTTCGTATTTCGTCCGCTCGGCACGAATGGTCAGTTGTCCCATTTTATAAGAAAGTGCTTGTCCGGGTATGGCCATGTAACGCTCTATCTCCGCCGTGGCCGCGGCTTTTGTGGTCGATTCATGCGCCATCATGTAGTCAATTGCCTGCTCGCGCGTCATGCCTTTGCTGTGCATCCCCGCATCCACCACCAGGCGTATGGCGCGGTGCATGGCATCACTAAGATGTCCGAAATATTGGTAAGGATTTTTGAACAAGCCTAGCTCTTTGCCCAAAGATTCGCAATACATCGCCCAGCCTTCGCCATAAGCGCCGTACCAACAAAAACGGCGGAATTTGGGCAGCGCTTTATTCTCCTGCTGCAAAGAAATCTGGTAATGATGCCCGGGAATGGCCTCGTGCAAAAACAAGGTTTCCATGCCCGTGGCGTTGAACTGTGTCGCGTCCAAAATGGGCACGTAAAAAATGCCCGGTCTGCTGCCATCTGCGGAAGCAGGATTGTATTCTGCACTTGCAGATGCGGCACGGAAAGCTTCGGTTTGGCGAATGGTAAAAGCAGTTTTAGGCGTGTCGTTGAAGAGCACTTTCAGCATCGGTTCTTCCACGGCTTTGATGCGCCAAAAGGAATCCAAAATATCCTTTGGCTTTTTGAAAGGAAAGAATTGCCGATCGGTATTGAGTAACTTGAAGAAAGCTTGTAAATCGCCTTTAAAACCTGTTTCATTTTTCACAGCAATCATTTCTTGTTCGATGGAAGCCACTTGTTGTTCGCCGAGGCGATAAATGCTATCCGCACTTAGGTCAGTTGTTGTCCAATATTTGATGAGGTAGTTGTAGTATTCTTTGCCTTGCGGAAGCGCGTCAATGCCGCTGCTGTTGCGGGCTTTGGCCAAATATTCACCGGCCATAAAATCATACAAACGCTTGTACGCAGGATTGATGAGGCTGTCGATGGCGTGTGTGTATTCGGCAGTAATTCTTGCTTTTTCTTCTTTAGAAAAGGAATCGGGAATCGCTTTGACCGCGCCATAAAAAGTGCTTTGCGTGGCAGGAACTAACATTGCTTTTAGCTGCGGCAATATTTTCACCACTAGAGTTTTTGGCAAGACCCAGCCTTTCGTAATACCCGTGCGCATATTGGAGATGGCGGTGTCAGCCCAAGCCGGAAACACCGAAACTCTTTTCAGGAAATCGTCATAATCTTTCACGGTTCTAAAAGGCTGATTGCCGCTCCCAGAGCCGAGTTGCGCGATATCGAGATCGAAGCCCCAAAACTGATTAAAGGGTAGGTATTGGGTGGGAAATTTCAAACCTTCCAGACCCATGTCCATTTCATAATTGAAGAGGCGATAGCTCAATTGTTGTTCGGCATCCATGCCCGTTGTGTCCACCGTTTTTATCTCTGCCTGATACTTTTTAAAGAAGCCGGAAAGGCTGTCAATGAAGGGTGCAGAAATAGTAATGGTCATCTTGTCATTGTAGCGATTATCCCCGTTGGCCGTGGCATCCACAGGAAAGAGCTGAGCATGTTCTTCCCAATATTGGGCGTAGATGCTGTCGGCATTTTGGCCATTTGCGACTGTATGTTTGGTGATGGTATTGCAGGAAGCGCAGCAGGCACAGAGGAAAAAGAAGGCAAGAAATCGCATGGAGGGAAATTAGGAAGTCGTAAAGGAACGATTAATTGAAGCGTTTATTTTCCTGTGGATGGGGAGTTTCACGCAGAGACGCAGAGGGGCAGAGGGTTCAAAGTCATTCGGCCATAAAGCTTACTGACAAAATGTGAATGGTTTCTACCGGACAGTTTCGGTAGAGCTCGGCTTTAGTCTTGATACTCGCTACTAATTACTTGCTACTTGATACCAGTTCCACAATACTGCTCAAACTCATTCTTTTTGCTAATAGACTTATGAAATTGAATTTTGCAACGACGGTATCTTTGCGGCTTAAATCAAACAAAAGATGTACCCAGCACAGATAGTAATGCCTATGAAAGGCGAGTTGACCGACCAAGGTTTTGAAGATTTGCAGACACCGGAGGCGGTAGAAAACGTGATGGCTAAAGGTGGCACCACCTTGCTTTTCATTAATTCCGTTTGTGGTTGCTCCGCAGGCACAGCCCGTCCTGGCGTGGTTTTGGCGGTTCAGCATGCCGGCAAAAAGCCAGAGCATTTGGTTACAAGCTTTGCTGGCTATGACGTTGAAGCCGTGCAGCAAGCACGTAAATACCTAACGCCTTATCCATCATCTTCACCCTCTATTGCTTTGCTGAAAGACGGTCAAGTGGTGCACATGATTGAGCGCCACATGATAGAAGGTCGTCCTGCGCAAATGATTGCGGAGAACCTGATTCAGGCGTTTAACGAGTATTGCTAAGAACCTCGCGCAAAGGCGCAAAGTTTTAAACTAAAGTTTTTGACCACGAATGAAGTGCTTTTTGTGCTTCGTTCGTGGTCTTTTTTTGTTACGGAATGCCGTCTATTAGTAAATAGTCGGAGGAAATCAATTGTCATGCACCCTTAGCCACTAATATTCAGTTTGCGCCTTTGCGCGAACCTATCCGCCTTTGCGCGAACTTATCTTCAAATCAATTCGTCCCAATCGTCTTATTAACCGTGTTGGTATCCACTTTTTGTTGCTCTTCAAGGATATGTTTTTGTTGGCGAGTGAAGTACTTAGAAGTATGCCAGAAATCCGAGAATGAATCGAAGGTTTTTCTCCAGGTAATACCGATGCCGGAGCGGGTTACGTTGCCGCCATTCGTACTCAGCAGCACATCATAATCCGTTGTTCTAAAACCATTGAAGCGGAAGCGACCGTCTTTGGTAAGCAGGTATTGAATTCGGAAATCGTTTAGTAAATTAAAGTTGGATGAACTTGTAGAAGTATTGAGTGGCCGACCCCAATCATAGGAACTTCCTACTTCTAAAACCAGACGGTCCTTTAGCAGGTTTTTCTGAACGTTTAACTTCAATTCATTTCTGTTAATAAAGCCCGCAGAGGGATCGTCTGATACGTTGTAATTCTTGTATTTAAAGTTGACCGAAAGCTTTTGATCGCCAAGAAGTTTATTTACAATATTCGTGAGCTGAGCTGAGGTACTTGAACTTAATATTTCGCTGAGGTTATTGATGGCACCGGTTGCTGCGGTAGTGCCACCAAGGCCTTCGGGCGGAATAAAGTTGCCAATCAACAACAGAGAAGCAACTTGATTGAAAAGGTCGCGTTCATTGCTGTTCAGTCTTTCAAATTTGGTATAGGCATAAGTTCCAACAGAACGTTTTTCAGGCAATGAAAGTTGGAAGGAAAGATCAGGGTGTAGAATGTTTTTGGTCATCTTCAAAAGCACATCCACATCCTGTGCGCGCTTGGTGTCAGACATTTCGGAAGAAGGAATAAAGGCACTTGTTTTTTCTCGGTCACTTAACAAATCATAGAGACTTGCTCGAGTACGATAGGTGGCAGCAATATCCAAAGTCGTTTGGTTCAACGGACCGCTGAAGTGTACGCTGCTGCCGGAATTGAGTTGGAATTGTCTTTTGAAAAAGAGTTGGCGAAAGGTGAACGTGTAATCTCCTTGGTCAATGTTGAAATTGCCATACATCCGCAAGTCGCCACCGGCAGGCATTTCCATCCTAAGATTACCTGTGCCACGAGCGTTGATTGCATCGCCTGTTGAAGGGTCTAGAATCAAAGTTACTTCAGCAAGTGGGTTAATTATCGCGTCAATATTGATAGTCAGTTTGTTTTGTGGGCCTGTAGGAATCACCTGATCCTCACCATACTTTTTAAAGGAAATGTAGGAATAGCTACCAATGTCGCCGCCAGTAGCAATGGGTAAATAAAGGTGTGATAAATCTGCCGGAGAAGCCACAATATTCATGCGTACATCGTTGATTGGGCCGTTCACCGTCATAGATTTTACATTGGCTACAAGATGCCCATAAAACACGCTACTCTCAAAATCTTTTAGATTGAGCACTTCAAACTCATTGCTTGTCATGCGAAGAGCAAGGCGAATATTTTTTAATCGTTCGTGGGTGATTTTTCCGGAAAGAATGGCATCGTTGTCCAAGGCATCATGAACAGTAATGTTTCCGAGATCTATTTCAGTACTGGATACGCTTATACTCGCTGTTGGGACGGTGTAAATAGCGCCCAAATAATCCACGCGAAAGCCGGCATCAGTAAGCACAATCTTTCCCGCCACATCCGGATTTTCACCAGTACCTGAAATACTAATCGTACCAGTGGCGGTGCCACTAAGCTGACTCACATAACCCAACAAAACGGGGTTTAACCAACTGAGTGGCGCATTGTGTAATTCGATACTTCCATCCAGAGCCTGACTACTATTTGGCTTAGCCCTTACTGTTCCTTTTACCACCAAAGATGATGTTCCGCGGAAGATACCGCTGCCCTCGTTGAGCTGCAACTGGCCTATGTTTCCATCATAATTTCCGCTCACCACAATATCTCCGATGGTGTCTTTACCCAAGCTCACGCCGGAGGCTTTAAAGTCGGCATCTGCCGACATTTTAGTGAATAAATCCGTGAGTCGGATATTGCCATTCACCCGCCCGTCTGGAGCATAGGAAGAGAGACCAGCAACACCGCTTAATTGTGCCAAGTCGAGATTGGCGGCATTAACAATGAGCGTGTTTTTACCGAGCGTATCCTTCGTATAGACATTGATTGACTGTAAATCTGAATGCAAGTTAAAATCCGCCACCCGCAAGAAGCCGGGACGATAAACAATTTTGCTGCCGCCAGCAATTTCCCAGCGGGACTGATTGAGGAAAAATTCCGAAGGTGCCATGCTTAGGAAAATGGAATCAGACTTTGCAATAGCCTCTCCGTGAAGCGTAGCGGTGCCATAGGAAGCCGGAGAAGAAGTGGTGACCGAAAAGCCAATGGAATCGTGTGCAATTCGGCTGGTCAAATCCAGCGAAAGACGAAGGATAGAATCGCCAACCATAATATTGGCGGCACTTCCAAGGATATTTATACCACTAAAATCTCCGTCACCTTGCAAGGCGAGTTTATCAAAATGTACATTGCCAATCTGTCCTTGTGGCGCATCCAAAGAGAGGTCAAATTCTTGAGTTGTGGTGTTTAAAAGGCCGTTAATATGGGTGTTGTCAAAGCCCTTTATAAATGGGAAAATAGCTGCAAAAAGGGAGTCAACTTGCTTGGTTTCAATGTTGAATTTTAGGTTTTGATCGGGAGCGTATTTCTTGGGAGAAGGAACATAGGAAGGGAGGTATTGCGCCAACACATATTGGGCAGAGTAGGGGAGTTTAGACAATTGAAAACGCCCCGTAACGCTGGCAGAAAAGTCATTACTCTTTACCAATATTTCCTTTTCTCCAGCGGCATTAATACTAGATTTTGCCCAAACTGAATCCACGTCAATCCTGTGCCCGGCGCGGCTTACATTGATATTGTTCAATAAAGCATCCCCCAAGAAGTTGTCTATATTACTGCCTGTTGCATCCACATCGAAGTCTGCGGAAGCTTCTATAGAATCTGCTGTAAGCCCCAATGCTTGTAAATTGGAATGTAGTAGATGTGCACTGGCATTCATCACAGGCTGCGGGCCACTGATATCGGCTGTTCCCTCAAAAGACAAAGCTAGATTTGGGTCATCCACCAAAATCTTCCCATCAAATTTCTTCCGCTCCAATACGCCATCCGCATAAATGTTCTGATAGGTGTAGCCATAGGCCTGCAATCTGGCTATTTCGGCATTCACCTTTACCGCTGCATTATGCGGCTCAAAACCACTTCCGGAAATCTTTCCTTTAAAGGTAATTGCACCAAGACCCGGTGTCCGAAACAATAGCCCTAACTGAAAATTGGTTGCGGAAATATCACTACTATAGGATGCTTTCCGGGTATCAAAAGCGGGCATGGTCAGTCTGGATTTTGACACAATCGTTCCAAGGTTGGATTTTAACGTGCCGTCCGCTGCGAAGTCATCGATATAGCCGATGTAGGAGCCGGTATAATTTATCTGTTTGAACGCGGCGAAATCAATACCAGAATTATTTCGAAGCATTGGCGCGAAACGGAAAATTTCTTGGCCAGTCGTATTCACATTGGCATTGGTAAGCGTGATTAAAGTCTTGTCGATATCGGGCAAGCCTTTCATGCGCAAGTCGCCAGTGGCACTGCTTCCAGCGTCTTTGTACGAGAAATCCTTTACTGAAAAATCCGCGACTGTTCCATTAAAACCACCGCTCACTTCCATCATCCCAGGGAAATATTCTTTGAAAACCGGAGCGAAATAAACAATGTCGTCGGGCGAGATATGACTGTCCTTTAAATCGCCCGCCATCCGCACTTTTAAGATGTAATCCAAGAAATCTGGAAAGCGCTTGTAGTACATGCCATAGCTATTACGCAACGTAGAATGTTCCGTCTTCAACAGCAAATTCAGTACCTCCGATTTGTTGGGCGACACAGTGACATCACCCGTCAGCTCTTGAATCTTCAGTCCACAACGTTCATCGGCAGTGAAGTGTTCAAGTTTCGAACGAAGCGTGTCGCCTTTAATCGTTACATCGCTGGCCAGTAGATTCACGTTTTTGATGTCGAGATGGTCAGCGTCAAACTCGTGTATTGGGGCAGGGTTCGCGGACATGGTATTGGCGAAGCGACAATCTTTTATGTCAAGACTCGCTACTTGAAGCAGCCAATTATCTGGATTGAAAGCAGTAGTGTCTATCACTTCCGCAATGATTGATTTAGGCGTTGGAGGTTTGCCAGCTTTGTAATCCCTCATCACAACTTGCGTCCCTGAAATCGCGATTCTGTTCAGATTGATAATGCGCTTTTTTAGGTCTATTTCCTTTCCATCCAAGAGCAAATAGCCTAGGTCAATATCCATATCGCTGCCGGCCCAAGCATCGTCAGAATGAAAGCGAACATTCTTCAAATCCAAGTGCTTTAAATCCAATTCAAACTGGCTTTCTGATTTAGGCTTTTTGGAAGGCCCTGTATCAAATGCATCCACTGCAAATTGATAGTTCCAAACCTTGCTCGTTGCCGGACGATTGAGATGAACATAGGCATCGTGCAAGCCGAGATAGCTCACTACTGGCTTTACTTTTTTTAGGAAAAACCAATCCGTGATTTTTAGCTCCAGCTCGCCTGCATAAAGTAGGGTATCACGTTTTTGGTCTTCAACAATAAGGTTTTGAAGTAAAATTCTATTAGCAAAATCAATGCGGACATGGCCAATGGAAACACGAGTATGCAACTTGTCTGCCAACATGGAAGCGGCACGCCTAGCCAAAAAGTTTTGGACACTCGTCACATTGACTAAAAAAATTAGCAGGGCGACGAGTCCAATTAGGATAAAGAAGAAATTGCGCAGGATACGCAGTAGGCGCTTCAGAGGCTGTACTTTTAAAGTTCAAGCAAAAGTAAATCTTTGAACTTGCCCCGAAGCGATTGGTGGCTGCTATAATGCCTTTTAATTCGTTGAAAATGACAAAGCCTAAGTCCATTTTTTAGTAGCTTAAAATCTCCTTGTTTTTAACAAACAAAAACCTTTACCTTCGCAGCCCATTTTTGAGATGGGAACTATAACCTAAAGTTCATTGAATAAGGATTGAACAGCGGAAGCGAGATGAAGCAGAATCGGGAATTTGAGATAGCCTGGCTTGGCTTGAAGGAAGGAGAACACGTGTACGATTTCACCGTCGGCGATGTCTTCATGCAAGAACATGGCGCTCCTGAAGAATTGAAGAATTGGGCGGCGGCGGTGCATTTACGCTTTGTAAAACA
>JBDTKK010000131.1:0-5999 GCA_039935335.1 Chitinophagaceae bacterium | reverse complement strand
AAGTTCAGTAAGTGGTGGGAGGCTGTTTAGCGTTTATCTATGCAATCTGGGGATTGCAAGCCGGGCGTTCTTAGACTGGGGTCTAAGAACAACAGAGGTTTAAGAACAACGGGCGTTTATCCATGCAATCTGGGGATTGCAACCGGGCGTTCTTAGACTGGGGTCTAAGAACAACAGAGGTTTAAGAACAACGGGCGTTTATCCATGCAATCTGGGGATTGCAAGCTGGGCGTTCTTAGACTGGGATCTAAGAACAACGGGAATCTGGGGATTGCGGGCCGGGCGTTCTTAGACTGGGGTCTAAGAACAACAGAGGATTGCAAGCCGGGCGTTATTAGACTGGGGTTTAAGAACAACGGGTGTTTATCTATGCAATCAGGGATTGCGAGCCGGGCGTTCTTAGACTGGGATCTAAGAACAACGGTGTCCAGAGGCAAGCTGGGCGCAATTATCCCCAGAAATTATGATAGGCCATTTCCCTATTCACATCGGTTTATCCTAGTGGCACGATTGTTTTTTATGTCCTACAGATATGCAGAACTAATTCTGACACATTTACGTAAATAATCCCCTGTGCGATAAAGTTTTCTATTAACTTCGTAGAGAGGAAGAACCGATAAGCACAATCAAATTAACAGCATCCACGAAGCATTTATGACTTTAGCACTTCCTAAAAGCCTGACTCGTCCTATAGAATCGGCCGGTGATCAGGCACTGTTCCTGACTTCCTTTTTCAGAAATATGTTTCGGAGCGGTTTTGAATGGAATGAAACCATTCGACAATGCTTCATCGTTGGTTATAAGTCAATCGGGCTGGTAGGCATCACAGGATTTATCCTGGGTTTCGTGCTGACCCTGCAATCCGTGCCCACGATGAAAGAGTTTGGAGCTGTCAGCTTTGTGCCAAGTATGGTGGCCATTTCTGTAATCCGTGAAATTGGACCAGTTATTATCGCCTTGATTTGTGCTGGTAAAATTGCTTCGTCTATCGGGGCGGAGCTAGGCAGTATGAACGTAAGTGAGCAGATTGAAGCAATGGATGTGATGGGTGCCAACCCCATGCAATATCTTGTGGTGACCCGCATTATAGCCTGCACTTTAATGGTGCCGCTGCTTACGGTTTTGGCCGATGGATTAGCTTTGATGGGCGGCTGGGTTGCAGCAAACATTTCGGGCAAGATGAATATCATGTTATATTTTAATAAATCATTTACCACGCTTGCATTCACCGATTTGGTTCCTGCCGTGATAAAAACGTTCTTTTTTGGCTTTGCCATTGGTTTTATCGGCTGTTACAAGGGGTACAATTCCGATAAGGGTACAGAAAGTGTGGGTCTTGCGGCTAATGCAGCCGTTGTTAGTGCATCACTATGGGTGATTGTGCTGGATGCCATCGCAGTGCAACTCACCAGCGTTTTTGCTTATGGATCTTAACCCACAGACCAGCATGGAAAAAGTAACTACACGCACTACAAATGAGGCTAACAAGTCGGCAGCAGATACGCGCGAAGCCGTAATAGAAATGAGTCATGCCAAGAAATCATTCGGCTCTAAAGTAGTGTTGGAAGACGTCTGTATGGTGCTGCACCGAGGTGAAAACCTGGTAGTATTGGGAAAGTCCGGATCAGGCAAATCAGTGAATATCAAATTGATTACAGGCATGCTAGTCCAGGACAGTGGCAGTGTAAAAGTATTTGGCAATGAAGTAAAAGATCTTGGTGAAGTGGAACTTAAAGCGCTGCGCATCCGCATCGGTTTTCTATTTCAAAGTGGCGCTTTATTTGATTCTATGACCGTGCGGCAGAATATGGAATTTCCATTGACGCGGGTATTAAAACTGCGAGATCAGGCAGAAATCGATCAGCGTGTAGATGAAATGCTGACGAGCGTCGGGCTGCTGGATGCAGCGGCTAAAACACCTTCTGAATTGTCTGGCGGACAGCGAAAGCGTATCGGGCTGGCACGTACCTTAATCATGAAACCGGAAATCATGCTTTATGATGAGCCGACAACGGGCCTTGACCCGATCACCTCGCGCGAGATTAGCAGTCTGATATTGGAAATGCAACAGAAATACCAAACCTCATCGGTCATTATCACCCACGATATGGCCTGTGCAAAAATCACTGCCGATCGGATTATAGTTTTGAACGACGGGCGTTTCATAGCGGAAGGCACCTATGAAGAACTAGAATCCTCGAAGGACGACCTCATCCAACACTTCTTTAAATAAAAAAAACAATATTATGAATGCAAGCTCTTCACAGAAAATAAAAATTGGCCTCTTCGTAGTGGTCACGGCACTAATATTGGTTGCCGGTGTATTCCTTATCGGTTCCAAGCAAAATATGTTTACCGGCACTTTTAATGTATATGGTAATTTCCGCAACACAGGTGGCTTACAAGTTGGCAATGCCATTCGTTTTGGCGGAGTGAATGTGGGCACGGTAAAAAACATCAGTATTATCAACGATACTACCGTGCGGGTTGATATGATTCTACAGACCGACAAGCGGGAATTCTTTAAACAAGATGCGCTCGTGACAATTGGTTCGGATGGATTGATGGGCGACAAGTTGCTGGAAATTCAGCCTGGGTCGCCAGGATCTCCGCAGCTCAAAGTGGGCGGGCAGATTCGCACCAGCGAGCCTACCGATTTTGGGGTAATTATCAGCAAGTTCAGCAAGGTGGCAGACAACGCCGAAGTCATTACCAGTGCGCTTGCCGATATGGCGTTGCAGATTAAAAACGGTAACGGTTCCATAAGTCGCCTCCTATATAAAGATGAACTTGCTCTTGCTTTGAAAGGCACTCTGAATAATACCAAAGAACTCACAGGTACACTTCAAAACATCACGCAACAGGTGGAGTCCGGCAAGGGTTCTATGGGCGAGTTGCTTTATACAGACCACTTATCGCGCGGTTTGGATAGCACTGTTGCCGGTGCCAATGCTGCCATGACCACCATCCAACATGCAGCTTACAATTTCAGCGAGAACATGCGTGCGCTTCAGGGAAATTATTTCCTACGTGGCTATTTTAGAAAGAAGGCTCAAGCCAAGGCGGACTCGCTACAAAATGCCGACACAACGGATGATGATGCACCGAGCGACGCGGAACTGCGCAAGATGCGGGATGAAACAGATCAGGAATTGCAGCGGCGGGCGGCGCAACCTGGGAAGGCGATTGGGAAGTAAGAAAGTTAGAATGAATCAAGAGAGTTGATGCGCTTTTGGTAGAAATGCGGCTCTTGAAATTGTCTTATTAATCCCCGTTTAGCGCAGCCTACAATAATTCATGAAAAGTTCGGCAAGGGTTCTGCTTTCTTTCGACTCAGAAAAAAGCTGAGTCGAGCTATTTTATAGCCCTTGATACTTTTTTTGGCCACCGATAATCTCCGTGGCACTGCACGACCAATATTACAAGATCCTAGAATAAAGTCTAACAAAGCAAAAGAACATTGTGATAATCGAATCTGGAGTATGAAATTTCGAATTCTTCGATTACTCTTGCAGGATGGAGAAGAAAATTAAGAAATTGAAACGTACGCCAATACAGCCAATCTCTGTTCCTTTGGAAGCGAAAGGCAATACTTTTAAAGAAATAAGTATGATTTTAGCGGTCACAGGTGTATTAATCAATCTCATCCTTTCCACTACACTTTCATCCGCCCTCTCTGTCTTATTCGATAGTAGTTTTAAGGAGCCAAACAAGGACACATTTGACACAATCATTAGCGCATTTAGAATAACGGCACCACTAACCCTTGCAATTGGACTAACGCTTCTCGCATGGACGCGCGACTGGTTTGGCGAATTGGGGCGCGCTTTTTTTTTTACGCTATTGCTGACGTTAACGACATACTTTCTAATGCCGGATCACACTACATTATTAAAACTTGCAGAACAGAATGATTCTAGCTTCGCTAGCTATACAGCAGGTTTGGTGATGTCCTACATCTTAATATATTGGTGGAAACCTCTACTTTGCTGTATTGTTTTGGGCGTATCTTTTGGGATTACCTCTTCAATGCTATTGGAAAAGGTATTTCCAATGGCAAATAAATAAATCTAGTACAACCTTTTTCCCGACAGCTTTAAGACTTGCGAAGTAATCTTAAATCCCCAATAGGGTTGAGGTCTCAAGCCACTAATCTGGTAAGAACAATCGTTTAGCCATTTTTGGTTTTGGAGATGCCGTATAGCCTATCAACGAAGGTTCTTGAACTTTATGTAGCCTCCTTGTTGACTTGTTGAATTAAACCTTGGAGTGCTCGATATATGATATAAACACGCGCCAACCCCTTTGATGTCCTAATCAGATAAATTTCAGGAAAGAATACAAGCAATTACCTAATTTCGCTGCTAGTGCGAATCCATTCAGAGGCAGAAAAAATCAACAATCTCAAAAAAGCTTACAACAGCTTTAATTGAAATAAAAATGGCAAAACCAGTTAAATACTCATCAATTTTACAGGATTTTATAGAACCATTGCTTGAGGAAGACGACTCAAATGAAATTTTATTGCGGAAGTTTAAGTTTGCAGAAATAGTCTGGAACTATTGCATCGCAAAGGAATTCAAATTACCTGCGCTTTCGGAGTTAGACAAGTGTCTATTTGAGTTAGATAAAGAGGATAAGGAAATGCTTACATTGTTTCGCGAATTTGTTAGGCGTAAGGAAACTAATTTTAAGAAGTACAAGAATTTCATCACGAAAATTGAATTCAGGACAAACCCTGGCGAAGCTTGTCGCGTATATGTTGAGTCAATAGATCCAAAGGCGATTTCACAAGGTGATTTGTAAGGAAAGCTTCTTTCCAAAATTATCTGCATAGATGATTTAAGACTTGGGAAGCGGAATAAATCCTCTGTAAAACTCAAATCTCCAACTAATAATTAGGGAAGAACACCGTTGCCAATTTTCCCACATCCTCAAGTTGGTAGCGAAAGCTCAGGCTCAACTTATTTGTAGCTATTAAACTGAATATTTTATTTCGCTAAATAAATTAATGAAGCTGAAGAAAAGACCTATTTGAAATGGGCTAAGGAAAACCAAAACTCTTCCAAATCAACGAATTGTGCCTGATAGTTATGCCGTGAATTTATCTTCGTCCGAAACACTGAACCCACTCTACCCCACTGTGGTACGAGCGCTTCCCAGATTTTATGCGGTAGCTTGCGCGAGCACACTAAAAAGGTGCTCCAGCAGGCAAATAACGTGCTCCAGCAGGTAAATAACGTGCTCCAGCAGGTAAATAACGTACTCGAGCAGGTAAATAACGTGCTCGAGTAGGTAAATAACGTGCTATAGCATGAAAAAAGGGTGCAAATGCATCCTTTTAGTATCTAAAATCAGTTAAAAAGCGGAAGAATTTCCCACTTGCTACTTCGGCTCATTCTTGGCGGCAGCGGTGGATTGACGCGCAGACTTGTTGGCAAAGCGAACTTTCAAATCTTCGTAAATGGCCTTTGCGCCTGGTGCACCATCGTGGGCTGCACTGCGCACACTGTGATAATAACTCATGCCCACATCCATAATATCGGAGCCGGCAGCCATTATGGTATCGTCAATAAGGTCGTTGAGCTGCTGGCTAAGCGCCATCGCAGTACGTAATGCCTCTGGAATGGCATAATCCATGTCAAAATCTGCTTTGTTTACATAGTTCGGTGTAAACTCCGGGTTGCTGCCGAGGTAGCCTTTCATCTTGGCAGCGATGTCGGTGCTCTTGTCGCCCATCTTGAACAGATCTTTGCGCTGTTTGTCGGTGAGGCTCACGGCGTGCGGCGCGATGGCGTCGATAGCAGTGTGCAGGGAGGCTTCCATCAGGATGATTGCCGCGCTGGGGATGGTGGTGGAAATGAGGTTTTGTTTGGCCATAAAATGGTGTTTTTGAATTGGGCTTCAACACTGCCGTTGCACGGTCTCCTGACCTGCAACGAAAAACTACCTAATCATGAAAACTAATAAACCCAAAACGGTCTTCCCTCGCCCGGTAG
>JBDTKK010000130.1:0-3412 GCA_039935335.1 Chitinophagaceae bacterium | reverse complement strand
GTGGACTACAGCGGCTTTGAGGAGTATCGTCGAAACTTTTGGCAGAAGCAATTGCATCTGTTTGAAGTGCCCTTTTACTACATCGAATATGGCATTGCGCAATTGGGAGCTATTGCCATGTGGCGGCAATATCGTGGGGATAAAAAAGCGGCTTTAACCAACTACCAATCCGCATTGGCTTTGGGCTATACGAAACCTTTGAATGAACTTTATGAAACTGCCGGTATTCGCTTTGATTTTTCTCCGGCTTATGTGGCGGAGCTTGGGGCTTTTGTGAAGGGAGCTATGGAGGAATTGGGGGTGTAGTAGAAGGATAACCATAGGGACTATATCGTAAACGGCAGTAATAGTGAAGGGTTTCAATACAAATTAGATTTAGATAAAATTGAGGTAAAACGCCATTACGACGAGCTTGCTTTTTCTGGAACTTTGGTTAGCTTTGATTTTCCAAATAATCAAATTACCATTTAAAAAATCAAGCACAATGTCAGATTCAATTAGGCGCAAGAATGCCTTCTTTAAAGACGGGAGTGAGAATTCTAATTCGGGAAAAGTAATCTATCAAACGCAGGTTCCAAATTCAAGTGTTGGCTAGGAGCAGCGAGATTTAAAGAGTAATCCGGGGGACTATGAGCGACCGGGAGATTTGCTGGGGAATTTAGGGGCGGAAATGCACCGGTTGGACAGTTGGCAACGGAAGGCAGAGCAAGAATACATTCTTCAAGGCATGCCAAAGGGAGCAATAGCGGAGGCGGCGGCCATAGCGAATATCATGGGAGTTGGAATAGCGGCACGGCCAACGGGCGTGTTGGCACACATGGGTATTGAATCAGGAAATCCTACTAAAGCACAGGAATTCAAGAATAAGACATCCAAGGAGCTTGATTTATTTTTGTGTGCCGAACTTGATTGGGACCAAATAGGTACGGTGATACATTATAACCCTCGATATGGCTGGACTTCAACAAATCGTTCGAATAAGGAGAATTCGCTTTATTTTCACAAGCGGCCGGTAACTATTCCTGGAGAAGGGGAATGGCAAATTAAGAAGAACTGGATTAAAGGTACAAGGATGAAGGAGTTGGAAAAGACGTATAAGCAGAGACTTTCCATTTGGCCCAAAGATGATAACGATCCGATTTGGGCTAAAATGCGGACACTTTTTGACGAACGGGCAAGAGAGTTTGATTCGGAAGACTATGAATATCGGTTTGGGCACTACAAAGACCATGCACACCTTCATGGAGTTTACCTTCGCCTACAAGTATTGCCCAATATGAATATGGTGGGAGATCATGATCTTTTTGGATTCACAAAGGGAGACAATGGTATATTTGTTCATGATTCCGATTCGATATTGACGAATGTTCAGAAAATGCTACAAAAAGCCAATACCTTTCAGGCACAGCACGGAGGTATTTGGAACTGGATACCCAACGAGTCCTCCCATAAAGGGATAAAGCTAAAAATAATGGGAGCACATAGTGCGCCAGATGGTGATCCACTGATTTATATCGTGCCGGGCGATAGAGTCTATGCTGGGTTTTACGTTCCAAGCATAGAGGGCATGTATTCGGTCTGGGAATTTCCTGAAGCAACAAAGTGGCTGGAACAGACGTATAGTGGACGAATGAAGAAATAATAATGAAGTCAAATATGGCTTTTATATTGGAACGCTTAGATAATGCTAATTGCAGGATTTAGGCGTTCTTTTTTCGATACGCGTTAACTACTTCATGTGTACTTTTATATCAATCTTCTCTTTTGCAGCCTGTCAATTAACCAAAAAATTGCCCAATAGATGGGTAGTATAATGGGATAAAAGATTATCACGAGAAAGGTATAACCGTGATGTCTTCCTGCGTCTTCGCCTATTACGTTGTCTATCAGTCCGTAGGAATACAAATAGCTAAGTAGGATTAGTAGAGGAACTATTAAACTTCCCAAAATGACAACAGGAGAATATTTGGTGTTTTTATGTCGCCGACGATACCAGAGGACTAGAAATAGATGTAAGCCAAACAAAATCACGGCTGCTATTAGAGCAAGTCCAAAGGGTTCAATATCTATTAATGTCCTAGTAAACTTGGTGTTTTTTGGTGTGTAAGAAAGTGCAAGATATTCGGCAGGCAGCTTGTTAAATGTCCAAGTGTTTATGGCTTTAAATGATTGTTCAATTGGTAGGCCAATGTTCGTTGAAAGTTGCCTTACAGAACCTTCTTGTTCAACGTTGACATTTAGCGTTCCAAAGGATTTCCAGAATTTGGCCGGAGTCAAGGAATAGCGAAAGCTGTATTCCTTTATCCATCCGGAATTGTTGGTCCAAACACTTGCTGTATATGCTACCCGTACTTTATGGATGCCTTTTGCAATGTCTGTTTCAAAATATTTAAGGTTATTGAGTTGATAAACCGAGGAAGAGTTCTTAGTCCAGGAGATGGAAACTTCATATGCGGCATCGGGTTGCTTGTTTAGTTCAAAGGAATTTGAAAACCCTGAAAAAGGCGAGTCGATTTGTGTGTATTTAGCGGGAATATCTTGAATAACAACTCTTTGATTATCAACCCAAACAGCAAAACTGTCTTTATAATCCTTTGCATAAAACAGTAAAGGAATTTGTCTGCCCGACACATCGCTTTGGATGGTGTATTCAACTATAAACTTTGCCGTTTTAAAATCTCTATCAATTTTTATTTGAATGGTTTCTGAGAGAATATTAATATCCTTACTCGAAAAGGCAGCGCTAGTCATCGTGCCACGCAGGATTGGCGAGGACATGTTTGCGCTGCAAACAGGCCCCAAAAGCAAAAAGGCAATTAGCAATTTAATTTTCAAGGGTACTGGTAATTTGTACTGAGTGCAAAATTTACAACTAATATTTTAAGGCTTGCCGATGGAGCGAATTTTAAAGTGCAGAACTAGCTTTTTTACGAAGTGTCTGTTATCTGCTTGCCCTTCTTTTCAAACTAATTGTGTCACGTTGTTTGTAATTTTCTGAAGCTACAAAAGACGAAGTTCTGAACGGTTTCAAACGGCGTCTTATGATCAACTGTTATACATTTAATCTTATCGAAAAACTTTTTAAGGCGCTCCGTCATCGACGATTCTGAATATTGCTTAATTTCAATACCGCTGCATTTCTGTGGTCCTTGTTCCGAGAAAGTCCCAAAAAGTAGTACGCCAGTCGGATTAATATTTTGTTGGGCGGTTTCTAAATAATTGGAGATTTCTTGTTCGTCTGTCAAGAAGTGAAATGCAGCGCGATCGTGCCAAAAGTCATATTTTGTAACTATTCACCCTGGGCAGAGAGCGATATTATAGAGTGCGTTGAGCACGTTCTGCTTTGATTTGATGGTCGTATCAATGACTGATCTCAAAATGGCAAAGGTATCCGCTCCTGCTTTAGAGCGGT
>JBDTKK010000129.1:0-4652 GCA_039935335.1 Chitinophagaceae bacterium | reverse complement strand
GTACTTTACGGTTAAGGTCGATACCTGCAGTTTGCAGTTTGTTGATGAACACAGAATAGCTCATACCTTCTTCGCGAACTGCAGCGTTAATACGCACAATCCACATGCTGCGGTAATCGCGCTTCTTGAGCTTGCGACCAACATATTTATAGCCAAGGCCCTTCTCAAGGACGTTCTTGGCAACGGTATAGACATTCTTCCGCTTGCCATAGAATCCTTTGGCTTGCTTTAGTATTTTCTTTCTGCGGGCACGGGATGCAACCGCATTTACTGAACGTGGCATTTCTAAAAATTAAAGGAGGTAAGTTTGTTATTGTTTGACAGCTTAGCGCAATACCAGCATACGCTTCACCAAATTCTCATTGCTCGGATGCACGAATGCAGCAGCGCGCAGGTGACGTTTGCGTTTAGTGCTCTTTTTTGTAAGTAAGTGGCTCTTAAACGCCTTGTAGCGGCGAATCTTGCCTGTACCGGTTACTTTAAATGTCTTCTTGGCACGTGAGTGCGTCTTCATCTTGGGCATGGTGCTCAGTCAGATTTTTTTAAGGGACGGCAAAAGTAGGCGCTTTCTCCGGAAAATTCAAAAAGAATTTTACTAAGCGAACAGAAATAACTATTGCAGCATCTTTCAAAAGGGTAACATTGAAGTGAATAACAAAGATTTTAGGTCCTAAGATAAATGTTGCGATTTGCCCATCGCCCCATCTACCTTCGCCGTTGATTTTTAAATTCTTCCATTTTGACTCCAAAAATACCGCATGATTCACTAAACTTTATGAGTGAACTCGTGCTCCCTAACGATACCAATACCCTCGGCAACCTCATGGGTGGCAGGCTCATGCATTGGATGGACATTTCCGCGGCTATCTCTGCAATGCGTCATGCCAATACTCCTGCGGTAACCGTCTCAGTAGATAACGTATCCTTCAGCGCACCCATCAAATTAGGCAACTTATTGACCATAGAAAGTAAAGTAACCCGCGCTTTCAGCACTAGTATGGAAGTCTATCTCAAAGTTTTTGGTGAAGACCTTGAGGCCAAGACCAGGTATTTTACCAATGAAGCCTATTTCACGTTCGTATCCTTAGATAGCACTGGCAAGCCACAAAAAGTTCCTGAACTTATTCCTCAAACCGAAACTGAAAAGAAGATTTGGGAAGGCGCCCTCCGCCGTCGGCAAATCCGACTCATACTTAGCGGAAAGATGAAGCCCGAAGACGCCGGAGAATTGAGGTCGCTGTTTGTGAAGTGATTTCTTTATTTAACCACTAAGACATTAAGGGCACTAAGAAGCATTAAGTTTTGCTGATGGCCATTCGTCCCAACAGCTATCTACTATCTACTATCTACTCATTACTCTCTACTATTCCCCTTTATTCTACCTTCGCGCATCTTTTAAAAAAGCAACAATTCAGGGCATAAAATCATGAACTTATTTTCCACTCAAAGCCGAGAATTTACCGGCCGCCACATCGGACCAAACCCCGCTGAAACCCAGCAAATGCTTCAAGAAATTGGCGTCGAAAGCCTGGAAGCACTCATTGATAAAACAGTCCCCGCCGGCATCCGCATGCACAAGCGTTTGGACGTGCCCTCCGCTCAAAGCGAAGCAGAATATCTGCGCGAACTGAAAAGCGTGTCCATGGGCAATAAGACCTTTCGCACGTTTATCGGACAAGGCTATTATGATACCCACACGCCATCCGTAATTCTTCGGAATGTTTTTGAAAACCCCGGATGGTACACACAATACACACCTTATCAGGCCGAGATTTCTCAAGGTCGTTTAGAAAGCCTACTCAACTTCCAGACCATGGTGAGTGAGCTTTGCGGTTTGCCCATTGCCAACGCCTCTTTGCTGGATGAAGCCACTGCCGCTGCCGAAGCGATGGCCATGTTCTTTCATTCTTTAAATAAAGACGCAGATAAACCAACCCGTCCAAAATTCTTCGTCGACAAAGAAATCTTTCCGCAAACGCTGGCTGTCTTGCATACCCGCGCCAATACGAAGAATATCGAAATCATTTCCGGCGATTTTGCCACGGCACAAATCGACGAAACGTACTTCGGTGCCTTGCTTCAATATCCTAATGATAAAGGAGAGGTGAATGATTATCGCAGTTTCATTCATGCCGTACATGGTGCTGGTGCTTTCGTAGCCATGGCTACTGATTTATTGGCCTTGACTTTACTCACGCCTCCAGGCGAACTCGGTGCTGACGCGGCTTTTGGCAACTCTCAACGCTTTGGCGTACCCCTTGGTTTTGGTGGCCCTCATGCTGCTTTCTTCGCTACAAAGGATGATTTTAAAAGAGCCATTCCCGGAAGAATTATTGGCGTCTCTGTGGATGCTGCCGGCAATCGTGCCTTGCGCATGGCTTTGCAAACCCGTGAACAACACATCAAGCGAGAAAAAGCCACTAGTAATATTTGTACAGCTCAAGCTTTGCTGGCCAATATCGCTGCGATGTATGCCGTGTTCCATGGCCCGGAAGGTTTGAAGAATATTGCCCGCAGAGTGAGTGTGTTGGCGCATGCCTTGGCTGATGTCCTTTTGGCGGGAGGTTACGAACTGAACAGCAAATCTTTCTTCGATACCATTTTGGTAAAGGTGAATGACGTGGACGCTCTTCGTAAGAAAGCCGAATCGAAGCAAATCAACTTCCGCTATTTCAGGGGTAATTATGTAGGCATTTCGCTGGACGAAACCACCATGCAGCGCGACGTAGCCGACATCTTGAGCATCTTCGACGTGTCTGATGAAGCTCCGGCATCCTTCGAAATGGATGAAGATGAACTGCTACTGGACATCAACCCAGAGCTGGTTCGTAAATCTTCATTTTTGACGCAAGAAGTCTTTAACCTGCATCATAGCGAAACGCAAATGATGCGCTATATCAAGATGCTGGAAAACCGCGACCTCGCGCTCAATACCAGCATGATTAGCCTCGGCTCCTGCACCATGAAGCTGAATGCGGCTACCGAAATGATTCCGCTTTCCTGGACACATTGGAGCAAAATTCACCCCTTCGTTCCTGCGGAACAAGCGGGTGGCTATCTTCAAATCGTAAAGGAATTGGAAAATTATCTAAGCAAAATCACCGGACTTGATGCTTGCTCTTTGCAGCCCAATAGCGGTGCTCAAGGCGAGTTTGCGGGTTTGCTTACTATTCGCGCTTATCATGAAAGTCGTGGCGAGGGTGCTCGGGATATCATCCTGATTCCAATCTCTGCACACGGCACTAATCCTGCATCAGCAGTGATGGCGGGCTACAAAGTGGTAGTGATAAAAGCTCTGGAAAATGGCTACATCGATGTGGAAGATTTGAAGGCTAGAGCCGCTCAATACAGTGACCGCCTCGCAGCCATCATGATTACTTACCCCAGCACTTACGGCATCTACGAAGAGTCGGTTTCGGAAATCATTTCTGTGATTCATAGCCACGGTGGACAAGTATATATGGACGGTGCCAATATGAATGCACAAGTTGGTCTTACCGCGCCAGGCTTGATTGGTGCTGATGTATGTCATCTCAATTTGCATAAAACATTTGCTATTCCCCATGGTGGCGGCGGCCCCGGCGTTGGCCCTATCTGCGTGAAAGAACATCTGCGTGCCTTTCTGCCCGGACAATCTCAAAATGTACCGCTAGGTGGCAATGCTGCTGGTGCGGTTTCTTCTGCTCCGTTTGGCTCGGCTTCTATCCTGCTTATTTCCTACGGATACATCAGGATGTTGGGCGCTAAAGGTCTGAAAGCCGCGACAGAGTACGCTATTTTGAATGCTAACTATATGCGAGCCCGGTTGCAAAACGCTTACACGATTCTTTACTCGGGAAGTGGTGGTACTTGCGCACATGAATTCATCGTGGATTTACGTCCTTTCAAAAAGACTGCGGGCATCGAAGCGGAAGATATTGCGAAGCGCCTCATCGACTATGGGTTTCATGCGCCAACCATGTCTTTCCCAGTGCCGGGAACGATAATGATAGAGCCCACAGAAAGTGAAGACAAGGCAGAACTTGACCGCTTTTGCGATGCGATGCTAAGTATTCGCGAAGAGATAAAAGCGATTGAAGATGGCCAAGGTGATGCCACGGACAATGCTTTGAAGAATGCACCGCATACGCAGTTTGAGGTGATGGCGGACGATTGGAAACACCCTTACACTCGTCAACAGGCGGCTTTCCCACTGGCGTATGTGATGCACAATAAGTTTTGGCCCGCCGTGAAGCGCGTGAACAATACTGTTGGCGATAGGAACTTGATTTGTACTTGCGAGCCGACGGAGGCGTATATGGAGGAAGTGGTTTAAAATTTAACCACTAAGACACTAAGAGCACGAAGAGAGCACTAAGTCTTTTTTTTTAAAAGAAAAATCCCGCAAACAATAATGGTTTGCGGGATTTTTGATTTGGGGGAAGGTGAAGGAATAAATTGCCGGAGAGTGGAGCAATGAACGATTATTTATTCCTTCACCATCTGCATCATCCCTCTATTCCCCGTTTTGTCCGTAAGCTGCAACGCATAAACCCCCGCCGCAAACCCACTAATATCCAGCACCTCCTTATCAGTTGTAAGGCTAAAGTTTTTCACCACTTGCCCTACCGCATTAGAAAGTGTAACCGTAGCGCCACTTGCGCCCTCCACAG
>JBDTKK010000128.1:0-3972 GCA_039935335.1 Chitinophagaceae bacterium | reverse complement strand
ACGATGATCGCATCAAATCTCTGGAAAAAGAATTGAAAACGGCTTATGATAGTAATGATGTTGAAAAAGTAACCCAAATAATGGCAGAGAAAAAATCATTGGAAGTAAAAAGCACACAAAAGAAAGACGATTTAATCAGAATGACGCCTGCAGAATTGGAAGGCTTAATAGATAAAGTAATCGATGGTGTAGATAATGAGCAAACACCCATTTTGGAAAACAAAATAGATAGATTAGAGCAGCTCTTAATCAAGATGAACAACCAAGGTACTTCTCCGAATGCCAGAACCGAGCAACCTGCAACTATCAATCAATCAATGGCTAATCCAGATTATAGTGCCGTAAATGATAGGTTAATCAATGAAATCAACAAGTTGAACCAAAAGATTGATATGCAACAACAAAGCATCAATACGCTTAAAAGTCAAAACCAAACTGTAGTGACTACCCCTTCCGTAATTACAGTAACACCTAATACTTCTCCCAATACACAAGTAGTAGGAGCGGTGTTAGACAAAGGATTGGGTATTTATATAGGCGCTAATTTCGGTGATGCTACGACAACTAACGTAGGAATAAGAGGTTTCTATGGTTTTACCAATACTAAAATTATATTTATGCCAGAAGCCTATGTAGCCTTAGGAGCAACAAATGGTTTCGGTGTGAGTGCGAATGGGATTTACCCAATTACTATTGCTGCTTCTAAATTTCAACCCTATTTTGGACTTGGATTAGGCTTGCATAACTTGGGAAAAGAATTCAGCTTCAGTACCAATGTAATTGTAGGCACAGGTTATAAAATCGGCAATGGTAGCTTGTTTGCTGATTATACTGTAAGGGGTGTCTTTAGAAACAATCAAATCGCCGCTGGGTATAGATTTAGATTTTAGTCCTAACTATAAAAAATAGAAGAAATGAATGTAACTTATAAATACGTGCTATTACTTACTGCTTGTTTGGGATTTGGATTCTTGTCTAATGCTCAGGAACAAAAACCCAAATTCAGCGAAAGTGAAATAGTGATGACCAAACCAGAATTGGACTCTTTCTTGACAAATATAGCGGAAAAGAGGAGAGCACAAATTGCTAAAAGAAACGCCGAATTAAAGGTGAATCAAGAATTCAATAATGCTTTACAGTCCAAAGAAAATTCCGTTAATCCGGATGAAAGGATGTACCGTGAATTCGATCGTATCAACCAGCGGATAGATATGCTGATGATGAATGCGGGGAATCGAACGAATACTTATGTAACGCCGCCAATGCAAGCGCCTTTACAACAACAAACTCCGACTGTGATATATCAACAGCCACCGCTACAGCAGTTCCAACCTCAGCAACAAGTACAACAACCAGGAAATCGCTACAGAGGTACATTTAATGAAGATTTGGAGCCTGCTCAACCAGCAGGTCCCTCTGAAGAGACGCTGGCATTACAAAGAAAAGTCAATACTTTAAAGGAGGAAGTAAGGGTATTGACACTATTATCAAATAATAAAAAGGACGGTGAATACGATGAAGAAATCAATGGCTTAAAGTCAAAGATTGACCAACTGAATACTGAGGTTGAGCGGAAAAACCAATCAATACATCAAAATTCAGTAGTTTATATAAAGGCTAATGATTCCTTGAAAAAGGGATTGGCAAATTATAGACAAGACATTTTTTATGCCAACAATAGCACCGCCATCAGCAATGCAGATAAAGTGAAATTGGATGAAGTAGTCGCTATTGTAAAGACCAATAATCCAAGAGTTACCGTTATGGTACAAGGATATGCGAGCAAGAAAGGAAATGCCAGAACCAATAGTCAATTATCATTCAACAGAGCAGAAGCTGTGAAGCAGTATTTGTTATCTAAAGGATTGAGTGCAAGGAATATTATCACAATGTATCATGGTGTTGATCAAGGTACTAATGAAGCACACGCTAGAAGAACAGAAGTTAGTTTATTGGTTGAATAATTTAATAACCCGTTGCCCGTTGCCCTTATAAAGTCTCAACTGTTCGGCCAAGGTTCCAACCTTGGTCGCTTTATTTTGTAGCCTCTGGGTATGTTTCCACCAGCATATAATAGCCCCACGCTTCGCCGGCTCGGTTAACTCTTCCCGTTGCCAGTATAGGAAGACCAACAAATGCAAAAAGTCCAACCTTGCGACATTGTCCCCCTTCGTCATTGCACGGAGGCTGGGCGACAAAGCCTCACCCGCTGGCACAAGTCGAATCCATAGACAATTTCAGCAAACGGGGCTGGCGCGGGTCTGTGACCCGAGGCCAGTCAAAGAAGACCAACAAATACGAAAAGTCCAACCTTGAGGGGCTGTCCCCGTTCGTCATTGCCCCCCTCGCTCACGCAAGCATTTCCCATAATCCCCGGGCTAGTCTGCTGACAAGATAGACGAACTTATTCTCGACGGCGCTCCCACAAGCATGATACCTAAGCCCGCGCCCAGCCTGTTTATAGGAGAATAAAGGAAGTTGCTTCTTAGCTGAATAATTGATACGGCGGATTGAAAAAATATTATTGCAATCGAGTTTTAAGACGCTGAATGCCGAATCGCAGACCACGCTAAACCGCTATAAAAAGGACTGCTTTATTTTCTCAACTTACGAGAATGCGGAAAAGGCCATGCCACGTCCTTGCGGCAGCCGAGTAACTCAATGGTAGAAATATCTTTACTTATTGGCGATAATAATTTATGCACATATCCTAGATATAGTCAATTCTCCGCAGTATTTTTGTAAAAATCAACTTTCCATGAAAACATCAATCAAACATTTGGACATTTTGAAAATTACTTGCGCTGCACTTTTACCTCTTCTGCTTGCGTCTTGCGAAAGCGATATCATGGGTTCGCTCGACGCTTCTCATATTGGTTACGACGGTATTTCTTTTTCCAGTCGCGAGCATTCCCAAGCAAGCATTTCGGAGAATATAGGAGGTATGGTGATGTTGGGACTTGGGGGATCCAAATCACTTGGGACGCATGCGTTAAATGAACCCAACCAATTATCACCGATGATGTATGTAGGGCTGGGGAATGGTGTGGGGGTAACGGAGTATCAAACACCAAAACCTCCGCAAAAAAATGCAGACGAGGGCTCGTTTAGCGTCAAAAATAACCTCAGGCTGTTTACCGGTCTGGAACTAATCGGCATGCGTTCCACATATGACGGTGCTAAAATAAACATGACGTACCTGCATCTTCCAGTTTATGCAACGTACCAGCGTCTGCTCGGACCAGGCCATGCATTCCTAGCTTTTGGCCCCTATTTCGCTTATGGCTTGGGAGGTAAGACGAAAGATGCCACAAGTGAGGAAAAAACTTTTGATAAAGACTTTGGGTTCAAGCCCTTTGACGCAGGCTTGGGCTGGCGCTTGAGCTATAGGATGACCGCCGGCTATTCCTTCGCTCTTGAGTATGATCTTGGACTCAGCAATATTGATAGGAGTAAATTTGGCGACAAGGCAAAAGTGCGTGGGTTCAGCTTTAATTTCGGCTACTCCCTCAACAAGATTATAGCTGCTGTTAAACATTGATTTTCTCTGCTCCCATAATCCAGCATCCAGTTTGCTGAACGAACTTATTGTCAATAACGCTCCCGCAAGCATAACGGGCAGCCTGCTTGTGAAAGAATAAAGGATGCCGTACTTTAGCCGAATAAATTGATAAGGGCGTATTGAAAAATATTATTACAATCGAGTTTTTAGAGAAACGAAAGCTGAATATCAGAACGCCTAACGATTGCGGGCATTCTTCTGTATTAGTAAACCTCAAAAAAACATACGCTTAAATTTACCAATTCAAGAGTAGACCAATGCGGCAAGAGCCACGCGGTAAGCTTGCGGGAGCAGGGAGATATCTTTCCTAACATTGTAAAATGCAAATCAATGAACAACCAAAAACAAATTGACTTCTTAACAAGCTTAATTGAGGAATCAATTAATTCATTTTGCTCAAGAAGAAAGAC
>JBDTKK010000127.1:0-6984 GCA_039935335.1 Chitinophagaceae bacterium | reverse complement strand
CGGGCATTACGAGCGCTTTTTAAACACCCATACCTCTCAAGCCAATAACGTAACGACAGGACGCATTTACCAGCACGTTATTAATGCGGAGCGTGCAGGCGCGTACTTGGGTAAGACGGTTCAAGTGATTCCGCACATCACCGACGAGATAAAACGCAGGATGATGTTGCTCGGCGATACGGGGCTTTATGATATTGTCATCACCGAGCTGGGCGGTACCGTAGGCGACATTGAAAGCCTACCCTACGTAGAGGCTGTACGTCAACTAAAATGGGAACTCGGCGATCATAATTGTGTAGTCATTCACCTTACTTTAATACCGTACTTGCGTGCTGCAAAAGAGCTGAAAACCAAGCCCACACAGCATTCTGTAAAATTAATGAGTGAGAATGGCTTGAATCCGGATATCCTTGTTTGTCGCACAGAAGAGCCCCTATACAAAGAGCTTAAAACAAAAATTGCACTGTTCTGCAACGTTCGTCAAGATGCCGTTATTGAAGCTCGAGATGCGGATACCATTTATGGCGTACCTATTGAAATGCAGAAAGAGCGTCTGGATATTATCACGCTACAGAAATTGGATTTGCCCCTTGGCGATGAGCCTAATATGGTGAAATGGGCAGAGTTTCTAAACAAACTTCGCTATCCAAAAAGTAAGGTAGTAGTGGGACTTATTGGTAAATATGTGGAGCTGCAAGATGCCTACAAATCCATCCTCGAAGCGCTCATTCATGCCGGTGCGATGAACGAATGCAAGGTGGAAGTTCGGAATATTCATAGCGAACATCTAACCCCAGAAAATGCTTTGGAAAAACTGGAGCATCTCGATGCAATCCTTGTTGCGCCCGGCTTTGGCTCTCGTGGCATTGAAGGAAAAATAGAAGCTATCCGCATTGCGCGGGAGCAAGAAATTCCCTTCTTTGGCATTTGCCTTGGCATGCAAATGGCTTGTGTAGAATTTGCGCGGAATGTGCTCAATCTAAAAGATGCACACAGCACGGAAATGTCTCCAGACACTACGAATCCCGTCATCGCGATGATGGAAGACCAGCAGGAAATTACCCAAATGGGCGGCACCATGAGGCTCGGTGCCTACAACTGTACTTTGCGCGAAGGCAGTAAAATAGCGGGAGTTTACAATACCCACAAAATCAGCGAAAGGCATCGACACCGCTACGAATTCAACAACAAATACAAGGAGCAATTTGAAGCTGCAGGCATGATTCCGTCAGGCATCAATCCAGAAACTGGTCTTGTAGAAATTGTAGAAGTAGCCGACCATCCTTTCTTTATTGGCACGCAATTTCACCCGGAATACAAGAGCACGGTGGAAAACCCACATCCGCTTTTCGTGGCGTTTGTGAAGGCTGCCAAAGAATCTCAAGAATTGCGTGCAGGCACTGCCCGGCTTGTGTTTGAAGAAAAAGGAATGCACTTGGAGCGCTAAGTTTTTCTATTGCTGATTAGGAAAAAGCAATAGTCGCTGGCATCATTTTATCGCCGAAACGGCAAAAGAAATTGAGCATGAAAAAGACATTGAACCTTGGTCAGCATTTCACTGTAAACCGTATGGGATATGGCGGTATGCGCCTCACTGGAGAAGGCACGTGGGGGCTGCCAGCAGATTGTGAAGAAGCGATTCAGGTACTAAAGCGCACGGTAGAATTGGGCATCAATTTTATAGACACCGCTGATGCATACGGCCCTAATGTCAATGAAGAATTAATTGCAGAAGCACTCTATCCTTATCCTTCCGATTTAGTGATTGGTACTAAAGGTGGCTACGTGCGCAGCGGCCCAGGCAAATGGGCGAAGAATGGCAAGCCCGAACACCTGCGTGCCGCGCTGGAAGGGAGTTTGAAGCGTTTGAAAAAAGAAAGTATTCAACTCTACCAACTGCACAGAATAGACCCAGAAGTGCCGCGCGAAGAAAGTTTTAAAGTGCTGCAAAAAGCTCAGGAGGAGGGTCTGATTCAGCTTCTTGGATTGTCTGAAGTGAGCATAGATGATATCAAGGCCGCACAAGGCTTTTTTGAGGTTGTTTCTGTGCAAAATCGATATAGTATTGGGGTAAGAAATTGGGAGCCGGAACTTCAATATTGCAAGGAAAATGGAATCGCATTTATTCCCTGGTATCCAATGAATGCCAACAATGTGGACACCATGAAGCAGATTGAAGGCATTGCTCAAAAGCACAAAGCTTCGCCACAACAAATTGCTTTAGCATGGCTACTGCAACATGCCGAGAATATCCTGCTCATTCCGGGCACATCCAAAGTGGCACACCTCGAAGAAAATGTTGTTGCTGCAAATATTGTATTGGATGCAGAAGACGTAAAAACGCTGGACGCAATAGAAGCTTAGCCTACCAAGCCAAAACCAGAACCGTCGATTAAAGCTTTCTCGCCTTCAAAAAACTGTACGCCAATTCCCGCAAGGATGGTGCGTCCTTCCTCAATGGAAACGGTACATTCAAGCGCAAGGTTTACAGGAATATTATTCTTGGGTAAAACGCCACTTCTCACTGCCTCACTTTCAATGATTCGATTGGGAAAATCTACCGACAAACACACCACCGTTATCCTCGCATGAGTGGCGTTCAGAGGCCAGGCCAAATCCCGTTTCGGATTGAAGGCATTCATGGTAATAGTCAGCTTTCCTTCGGGTGTCATGTTGCCGCCGCATTGCCCCCAAAAGCTGCGACTCAAAGGATGGTCGAGCTTCCATTCAAAGGTTTTTAGCACCGCAATATTTTCTGAAATCACCTGCCTTTCTCCCACAGAATGGGTCTTGTCTGCGCGAATAATTTCTCCAAATACTTTGCTGAGGCGGGCATGGGTTTGTCCATCGCCAACGTACGGACAATGTGTTTTTATGGCATTGCGAACAAGCCCCGATGCGGCACCAGCCCTACCAAATTCTGAAGATGCTTTTCGAGAGCCTTCGAAGGCCGCTTCGCTGGATACCCGTTCTTTGTTGAGATTGCCCTTCCGACGTACGAGGTGGCCATGAATAGTCTTGTAAAATATAAGGTCACCAAGGGTTCCTTCGATGGGTAAAGGGCCAATTTGTTTGGGCATAAAGTAGAATTAGGATGAGGTTGGAAACGTAGAGTTTAGTGCGTGATTTCTCCGACTGTACTCCCAGTATTCATTTTTGTATAAACCCTCATTGTGGGTAGCAAATGTAACCTCAAATCGAACTGAATTTTTCAAGTTTCAGGCAATGTGGAAAACCTGCCATTTCCCCTATAAATTTTGTAGATAAAAACCCACCCCCCGAAAATCTCCCCCAATAAAAATAATATTTCCCCTATCCAGAGGCAGAGAAATTGGAGGGAAGGAAAGGCACTTATGATGCGACAGAACCAGCCAATCATCCGATCAAAAGAAATCAATGAAAAAACTCATTCCTTTAGCAATCGTGTTATTGTTAGCGAACAATCCCTGCAAGAAGGAAATTGAATCCAAACCCGGATACAGTAAACCAATATCTTCCAATCCATCTAAGCCAACAACGCCAACAACGCCAAATCCTAGAGACCCAAAAGGCTCATGGGGTGATGTGAAGAAATAGCAATTTGTATTTCATGGAAACAGGTAGTCCGAGGCTTACTTTCCCGTTTCGGTTGCGTAAGCGATTGAAGCGGAAATCCTTTTTGCCCTCGGCTGCTTTCGAGATTTACGGTATCGATTGACGAGCAAAAAGATTGTAGCGAAAAGCGCGACAGCGGCTGCCCAGAAGAAGTCGTAAGGATTTGGAAAAAGTTAGATAGGCAGCCGGTGATACGCCCAAAAATTCGGATTGTTGAGGGTAAACTATTTTGCTTTAAAACCCAACCGTAACGCCATATTCAATCAACTCTGCTATGGATTTATGCGTCTTGAGCAACACAGAAAGGCTGAGTTCTTTTAAAGTCCCGCGCTCTTTCTTAAAGAGGTAATAATTGTAGCCAATCTTCTCATAGTAAGGGTCGGTTTTCAGCACAGCTTGCTTCACATACACCCCCACTTGAGTAATAAGGCTCATCCTGCCAAACATCCATTCATGCCCCACAAACACGGCAGCTTTCCATGCGTTTTCCCTCTCGCTGCCAATGTTGATTTCATTGTTTCTCTCGAAAGCATAAATGCCTTGGTGGTAGGAATAATCGATACCGAAAAGCAACTTGTTCTTTCCGGCATATCGGTGGCTCGCATACAAGGTTCCGAGGAAGGTTTTGTACAATGGCCCATCAGTAGTTCCACTTTCTTCAATGGCCATCCCAATGCGGGCTTGCAGCAAAATTCGGTTCGGTAATTTGGGTAATGTCCGTACTGTTTTTTTTGGTCTATCTCCATTCAGCCAATACCGAAAACCGATGTGTGCTCCTGTAAGGTTAATGCCAAGATTCGGTTGTTTCATAGCACCGTTACTCAAGTGGCAAAAACTCATTCCCGCTTGCAAACTCCAATGTTCATTGAGACGATACCTAAGGTCTGTGGCAAACATCGAGAAGTTATTCACGCTGCTTCCGATGGCATTATTGAGGGTATCCCACACAGGCGCACGTTCATAGTGCCGCGTCACATAGCCTACTCCAAAACCCGCACGCAACGTCCATTCCAACGATTTCCCCCTAATGATGGGCACTTGTAAAAAGGGATAAAGTCCGATGGCATTCCCATAAATGGAATCGATACCATAATGCACCAAGGTTGCGCCTACTCCCCAAATCGGAAACTTGCGGCGTTGCTCCCAGCCTTCAGTTCCAGTAGTTTGCTTCACCCAAATAACATCCAAAGCCGTACTTAAATCAGGAACTGGTGCACTGAATTTCGGCGTGTGTTTTATCACCTTTCCCGCTAGAAAATTGACTTCAATAGCCTCGCTGCCTTGAGCGCACATCGATACCGAAATCAGCATTAGAAAAAGAAGTAAAAAGCACTGGCGCATGAAGGGAAGCAAAAGTAGGGTGGACTTAGTTGTTTGTCCATAAAATGACCTACAGTAAGCTTTCGCTTGTTCTAGTTTTACCTTTTGACTTTTACCTTTTATCTTTTGACTTTGCATTCTTACCTTGTCCACAAACCAGCACTTTTCTAACCGTCAATGGATACTTCGCTTGTCAACAATTTCGTCGTCCGCTTTGCCAATGTAAATGGAACGGGTTCGGCATCAGCCAACCTTCTTTTTACCAAAGCAATCTTTAGAATGGGCATTCCTGTTACGCCCAAAAACATCTTCCCTTCCAACATTCAGGGCTTACCTACTTGGTACGAAGTGCGCGTCAGCGAAAAAGGATATCTAGGCCGTCGAGAAGGCATTGATTTTATGGTGTGCGTGAATCCGCAAAGCATGGGTGCCGATGTGCAAAACGTGAAAGAAGGCGGCTATTTTTTGTATGATAGTACGAAGCCTTTGGCTCCAGGATTGATGCGCGAAGGCATTCATTTCATCGGCATCCCGCTGATGGAAATGTGTAATGAACATTACAAGGATGCACGCCAACGACAGCTCTTCAAAAACATCATTTACGTTGGTGCTTTGTCGGCTTTGTTCGATATCGAATTCAATGTGCTAGAAGACTTACTTGCAGAGCAATTTGCTGGAAAAGAAAAGCTCATTCCACCCAATGTCTTAGCCCTAAAATTGGGTATCGATTATGTCAAAGAACATTTCCAATACCCGCTCGCTATGCGGGTTTCCCGCCGTGATTTGCTAAAAAATAAAATCTTGATTGACGGAAATACTGCCTGCGGATTAGGCGCAGTTTATGGCGGTGCTACTGTCGTGGCTTGGTATCCTATCACGCCTTCCACTTCAGTGGTGGAAGCGTTTGCAGACTATGCAGCCGACTATAGAATTGACAAGGAAACCGGCGAAAAAAACTTCGCCATCGTACAGGCAGAAGATGAGCTTGCTGCGATTGGAATGGTGATTGGCGCCAACTGGAATGGAGCACGTTCCTTCACCGCCACCAGCGGACCCGGACTTAGCCTGATGAATGAATTTCTGGGACTTGCCTATTTCGCAGAAGTACCCGCAGTTCTGATTGACGTACAACGCACCGGCCCATCAACAGGCATGCCCACGCGCACGCAACAAAGTGATGTGATGGAAGCTGCTTACGCATCTCATGGCGACACCAAACACGTCTTGCTTTTCCCCTCCACGCCGAAAGAATGTTTTGAGATGACGGCTCAAGCTTTCGACCTGGCCGAACAGTTACAAACGCCAGTGATTGTACTGACGGATTTGGATCTCGGCATGAACGATCACGTGTCCGAACCATTTGAATGGGACGACAGTCGCGATTACAAAAGAGGGAAGGTTTTGAATGCGGAAATGCTGGATAAAATGGAACGTTTCGGTCGCTACCTCGACACCGAAAATGATGGTATTCCTTACCGAACTTATCCCGCAACGCACCCCACGAAAGGATCCTTTTTCACCCGTGGGACTTCGCGCGATGAATACGCTGCTTACACCGAAGATGGCGCGGCGTACAAGCGCAATGTGGACCGCCTGATGCGCAAATGGCATACTGCGGCAACGCTGGTACCTGCCGCGCAGATTTATGATCGCGGCGATCACAACAAAAAAGCAATTTTATTTTTTGGCACCTCCTGCTATGCTGTGGAAGAAGCGCTGGATATGTTCGACGAGAAAGGCATCGAAATGGATGCTATTCGCGTAAAGGCATTCCCCTTTGGACAAGATGTTGCCGACTTTATTGGCGCTCACGAAACTGTATTTGTGGTAGAGCAAAATCGAGATGCGCAACTCCGCAGTCTGCTGATGATAGAATTAAATATTTCCCCCGATAAATTGATTCCGGTATTGAATTATGATGGCATGCCGATTACCGCTGATGCTATTGTGAAAGGGGTTGGGAATTAAGTGAAAAATCCTGTGATCTATGATGGATTGATTGTAAATAATGAGAAAGATATTATTTCCCCGTATAACGCTAGTCGTTTACCTCGCTGCAATAGCAATTGT